>JAEZXS010000059.1 GCA_023442755.1 Pseudomonadota bacterium
GAAGTCGACAACCGCCTGTGGGTTTTCCTGGCGAATGAAAGCTAGTGCGGAAAGGAAATGAACTCGGGCCGAAGGAGTGAAGCGAACATTCATGATGGATCGTCGGCAAGGAGCGCATCAACCTCTGCAAGGACGGAATCCAGCCCATACCCTTCACCTGCTTCTATTTCCTTTTCTCCTTTTGCCAAAAGGCGCAGAAGTTCTCTCTCGTGTTCAGTGCGCTCATAAGCCTCGACACTGAGCATTACGGCAGCCGCGCGCCCCCTCTGTGTAATCACCAGAGGTTCTTTTGAGTTCTTGACGAGCTTCAGGACCCTGGCAGCATCCTGCCTCAGTTCGCTAATTGGAATGATCTTGGATATTTTCCCCATGGTACAACTCCTATAGTACTTGTGAATGTACTACAGAACGTACTACGAATCAACAGCCGGGCCGGTTGAAGCCTCGGCCTGCTATCGACTAATCGTCCCACAGCAACTCCCAAAACCGCCCCACCCTGTTGGCTGTCTAGTGTCGCGTCTCTTTAGATATCCTTGTCCCGAGAATCCCCTGGCAAACGCAGAGTTCCTTTTATCATGTCATTCATAGTCTGCAGGACAGACAGCGTCGGGCAGAGAAGCTCTTTTACGCTTTTTCGGAATTCGGTTTTGTCCAGAGGCTTGTGTGTCCCCAGTACGATTTCGAGTTGCGGATACCTTTCTTTGATGACCTTTTCATACTTCGAGAGGAAAGGACACAGCGCTGTCATGCAGTAAGAGAAGTGCAGAGCATCCAATTTGAATTCCGCTACCGCGCGAACGCGCTTCAAAATCTTTTCCGGCGCAGCAAGAGTTGGACACCCGGCACAGTTGATAATGCCGATAAGGTCGAGTGGTTCATCCTTCGGGTATCGCTCGAAGAAGCCTTTTCGTTTTCTCATGTCTCCGAGGCAAACTACCGAAGCACAATGGGTTTCCTGCGTGCAGTTTGAACAGGTGATAATGCCGATGCGCGCCATTATTTATCCTCCCGTGGGTAAACCCGGTCCGGGTGTGAACTCTTCTTCAGAAAAACTGGATGACAAAGGCTATCAGGGTCGCATCCCTCTATAAGGACCTGTGTAAACCGGTACGCGGATTTCGCGACGCCGACGGGTTTGCCCGATATCTTTCGAGGCTGTCTTTAAACGATTCGCCTGGTCATCCGGCTCAGGAAGCCGCCTGCCAGGATTCAGTAATAATCCTGCTCTGCTTCGCATTCATCATTGCTTCCGTCAGGTGCCAGTTCGACAGGAATGTATCGTAGGCCCCTTTCATATTATCGATCTCGAGAACTTTATCGGGGCATATGTACACGCAGTGCATGCACCCGATGCAGGTATTCGGGTTCGACAATCCCGAATCGGCATCGAAGGCCAGGGCCGGGCAATCCGTCTCGCAGCTGCGGCACATGCTGCATTCATCCGCGGTACGCACCGGATTCCACCACTGTCGTTCCGTTATTTCCCCGCGATTGGCCAGCGAGGCGATAACCTGGTTGTAACCAAAGGGTTTCTGCAGCCTGAGGACCTCCGGTATATTCCGGGAAAAGCGATCTATCGCCAGGTCGGCGTACCTTTGCGCCTGTGCGACGTCCTGTGCGTTGGGACGCCCGGGTATGGCTTTCCAGCCGCCGATATTGAACGAATGCCGTCCCAGGAATTCCGCGGTGAACAATACCTGGAAGCCGGCCCGTTCCAGAAGCAACTTCGTGTGGAAGTGCGCATATCCAGTGGTTCTTCCGCCATAGGTAAAGAACATGGCACTCTTTTTCCCCTGACCGTTCAACGTCGGCAGCCACTCATTTATCACGGTCGGAGCGAAATCGACGAATACGGGAAATCCGAAAATGACACCGTCGAAGTCCTCGAACGCCGGTGGATTCTGGCGAGACGCATGCGTCGTCACGTTGAAGGCTTGCACCGCACAGTCATGGTTCAGCAAGCTCACACGTATTATTTCAGCATAGGTATGCGTAACATCGGTTGCGGAGAAATAGACGAGAGCAACCTTCATATCGGCCATAGACTACTACCTCCATATTCCGGCTCGTTGCCTGATCGATAAAATAGCTTCGGCAGTTTCGGATCGGCCAAATCAATCCAGAGGAAATATCCGCTCCGATCGCCTGTTTTTCAGAACGCTCCGCTGCTTAGCCCCCCTGCTGACCCGCGTTTTCTTTCTTATCGGGACCTGCCTCAGCGCATCCCGCATCAACTCCACAAACCGCTCGATCGTCAGTTCCCTGTTGGCCGTCTGGCTGCGGGTCTGCTGGGAACTGATGCGCAGGACGCCGTCCCGGCCGATCCGGTTGGCGACGCGGCGCGAGATTGGCTCTTTCCGGACCTTCGGAAAACTTGGCACATTGGAGAGGTCGAACGAGAGGGTTATGCGCGTATTCAGCCTTGTTCAGGCTACAGATCGTTTGACGCGAAAAGGTAAAGCTGCACCCGACCGGCTCAATCAGGTCCAAAGGATTGATAATTGTAAACGCTGAAACTAAAGATCCTTCGGCCACCCGCTCATGCTGCAGCGAACTTGATGTCGAACATTTCAGGCGGAACCTCTCCGTGCTCGATCTTGTCGGCGAGTATGCGGAGCGCCAGTGCTTGCACTTTGCTGACAGCCTCCTGGACCGTGCTTCCGTACGCCAAAGCGCCCGGTAGCTCCAGTACTTCGGCCAGCCAGCGTCCATCGGTCTCTTGCTCGTATTCAATTGAGAATATCATCGTCATGTCCCGAGGTAGTTGCCAAACCTGTACGGCTCACTCTTATGAATCATAATTTTCGCAACGTCGCCGCAGGGAAAAGACCCATGCCCCTCACTCAATCGGGATTCTTTTCGACCTCTTATTCTTAATTAAACTCCGCTGCTTCTTCTCCTCCAGCCTGCGAAGCTTTGCCCCCCTGCTGACCCGCGTTTTCTTTCTTATCGGGACCTGCTTCAATGCATCCTGCATCAACTCTACAAACCGCTCGACAGCCAGTTCCCTGTTGGCCGTCTGGCTGCGGGTCTGCTGGGAACTGATGCGCAGGATGCCGTCTCGGCCGATCCGGTTGGCGAGGCGGCGCGAGATGAGTTCCTTCTGATCCGGGGCAAGGCTGGGCGAATTGGCGACATCGAACAACAGCGTGATGCGCGTATTGAGCTTATTGACATTCTGCCCCCCGGGGCCGCTGCTGAGAGATGCGGTAAAACTGAGTTCGTCCTCATGGATCGTTATCTGTTCGTTTATTATGATCATTTCGGTATTCTATCGCGCATCGAACTTGTCGAAGAATTAATATGCTCCAGTCCCGCCTGCAGCCGAAACTCCGACGGACCGCCCATGATGAAGTTAGCATCCCCCATACCCTCCGGCAACAACTCTTTCCGGTTGCGAAAAGTGTAATCGGGTACGGTTTGTCGGCACCCGGCAGGCACACGGGACGGAGAAAGCAACCCGTTCGGGACACGACTCCGTGAACTCACGACCGGACCGTCGATGCGACGCCACGAGGATGGAATTCGGCGTGACCCGGCTATATCCTATATTTCCGGTAGGGTCGCCTTTTTCGATCGTTGCAGAACATAGTCGCGGTATTCATCCGGCGGGATGGGTTTCTTTCGCATCTGCAGTTCGATGCTCTCCCTGATTTTTTCCGTTTTCTTGTCGAGGACGAATTGCAGGCACCTGGGAACGTGGTTCCCGAAGTGGCGGTAAATCCTTACACAGTCGTAACAATCCCCGTGCCATTCGCACCGGACATTCGGGCACGAACATTCCGCGCATTCATTACTCTTCAGCATTTCATGAATTTCTTCAAGAATCTCTGCATACTTCTCTTTCGAAATATCCACGATTGTCCTCCATGGTTCATGGAAAAACCTTCTTATAAATCCTCACGCTCTGACGGCAACGATTCCGAAAAACATACTCCCCGGTATCAATCGGTGGACGTCAGTTTGGCGGAACCCGCACCGGTTCAGCAGCGCCTGGATTTCCTCCAGGCCGGGAATCCTCAGAGTACGCAGGAAATGCAGCATATATCGTATATTCAAGAGCCCATCTCCTGTTTTCCGTTGTCGATGATTCCTGACGGTTCGTTGCGGGGTTGAATATACGAATCTGATGTTGAGAAGTATCCGAAATGAAGTGAAGATGAATGATACGTGCGGCAGAGGGTCGTGTCAAAGATTCTCTCCCGGACAGGCTGATTTGTGAATTGCGTCTACCCTGTCCTGTCTCTCGGATAATAATATGGGGCGGGAAGAACGAAAATTATGCCACAGCTTCGAACAGAGGATCGGCCGGAATTCCGGCCGGTCAAGCTGAGTTTCTCCCGGGGTGGCTCTCCTCCAACCCGGCGGAGCCGGATTGGAGTCCTGGAAGAATACACGAGCATCATGCCGCAAGGCGAAACCGGGATTTCGTCTCGAAGGCATCCCGGAGAACGGCGTTTGCCTGGGCAATCGCGGCGCGGGTTGCCGGGGTCCCGGCGAGCGCATTCAACATCATGAAATCATGAAAGGTACCCAGATATCGGGTTGCGATCACCTGCACTCCGGCCTGGAATAGTTTACGGGCATACGCTTCGCCTTCATCACGCAGCGGATCGTTTTCGTCGGTCATCACCAGCGCAGGCGGAAGCCCTTCGAGTTCCTGCAAGGAGGCCCGCAATGGAGACGCGGTGATCTCTTTTCTCGTTGCAGGATCGGGCGCATAGGCATTCCAGAACCACTCCATGGCATTCCTGGTCAGCCAGGGCCCGTTCGTGAACCGGCGATAGGAACCGGTCTCGAAATCCGCGTCGGTGACCGGATAGAAAAGCGCCTGGAATGCTATTTCGGGCCCTCCGCGTTGTTTGGAAAGGATAGCCACGGCCGCGGCCATATTGCCCCCGACACTGTCACCGGCGACGGCAAGCCGCGAACCGTCGAGACCCGCCACCACGTTTTCCGCGAAATATTTCGTCGCGGCGTATGCTTCTTCTATCGGAACGGGGTATTGGGCCTCCGGGGAGGGAGTGTAGTTCACGAATACGACAGCGGCACCCGATCCAATTGCAAGCTCCCGCACCAGGCGGTCGTGCGTATTTTTGCTTCCGAGTATCCAGCCGCCACCGTGGAAATACATGACCACGGGGAGCTTGCCCTTCGACTGCACCGGTCGAACGATCCGCACGGATACATGGCCGCCCGGTCCACAGGGAATATCAAGATCTTCCTGCTCCGCCGATGGCTTGTCCACAGGCTGGGCTTGAAGGTCTTCCAGCACCCGGCGCGCTTCCGAAAAAGAGAGCTGATAGATGGGCTTTCCACCCCGGGCCGCAAGGGCGTCCAGAAACTTCCGTGCAACCGGCTCGATTAACGGTTCTTCCATATTCCTAACCCTTGTACGTTCATCCATGCTGGCTCCTTATATACAGGTTTTGATTACAAGGTAAGGACATGGGCGTTCCGTTTCATGAAGCAGGGAAGGGTATCGAGTGAATTGCGTTTACCCTGTCCCGGCTCTCGGATAATAATATGAGCCGGGGAGAACGAAAATTATGGCCAGAGTTTTGAACGCGAGAGCGATCCGGCCGGAATTCCGGCTTGGCATGCGCGATACAATCCCCGTGGCGCTTGGCGTCATTCCATTCGGAATCACTTACGGCGTCGTCGGTCCGACCGTAGGACTCACCGCGGGGGAAACCTTGCTGATGTCGCTGCTCGTCTTTGCAGGCGCCGCCCAGTTTGTGAGCACGACCATGATCGGCATGGGCATCACGGATTTTTCCACGATCGTCTTCACTACCCTGCTGATCAATTTGAGACACCTGTTGATGGGGGCGTCCCTGAGCCCGTACATGCCCGGACTGCCGTTTCGCCGCCAGGCGCTCCTTGCTTTCGGAATGGCGGATGAAAGCTACGCAGTCACCATGGACCGCGTCCGGAGACTCGGCTACGATGATCGCTACCAACTGGGGTCCAATTCCGCGGTCTACCTCGCATGGTTTATCTCGACCGCGGCCGGCGTTTTCCTGGGAAACTACATTCCCAATCCACTTCAATGGGGCCTGGACTTCGCCATGCCGGCAACATTTCTGGCCATGCTGATTCCGCGCCTGGTCGATGGAAGGAGCCTGGCGGTTGCCGCCGTCGCGGCGGCCGTTGCTGTGGTTTCCGCGCTTCTGTTGCCCGGAAAATGGTACATCATAACGGCCTGTTTTGCGGCAAGCGTTACGGGTGGCCTTCTGGAAAAGGATAACTGATGCGCGCGGACATGCTGCCGGTAATCCTGGGAATGGCCGCGGTGACGTTTATTACCCGCTTCGGCGCACAGGCTTTTTTCAGGAAGGCCGGCCTGCCCCCGCAGCTCGACCGCTGGCTGAAGCATGTGCCCACCGGCATCCTGACAGCCCTGATCGTGCCGTCCCTGCTCCTGCCGAACGGCAAGCTCGACATCTCACTGCATAACAACTACCTGCTGGCCGGCCTTTTTGCCGCAGTCGTCGCTCTGCGGTTCCGCAACACCGCCCTGACGATGGTCCTGGGCCTTGCCGCCGTCATCGCCCTGCGTTGGATTGGGAATTGACCTGCGAAACGCCCTGCAGCGAGCATTCGCATTTGACAAACGTTTTGAAGGAGTACTAAGTATCTCGCGATCGCGCAAAAACGTGGCTTCGATCCACTACGGGGCTTTGGCTGTTCCCGTACGCTTTTCCTCGATTCGCTTTAAATAGGAAACAGCAATGAGTACATGCCGAAAATGGACGGAACCTCTCGTCTGCAAGATAACGGACGGGTTTGTGGAAATAAATGGTGTGAAGGGGTATCTCATGTATGGGGATATCGAGATACTGACTCACTTCGCCCTGCAGATGCCACCCAATGCGCGAATTGCTGAAATCGGAAGCTTCCTTGGCCTCTCCGGCCTGCTCACGGCAAAAGCGCTTTATGGCAGCGGCAAGTATGGAGCCAGGATTTACTGTATCGATACCTGGGAGGGCTCCGACGAACACCAGTCCATGGAAATCATACGAAATGGGACCTTTTTTGAACTTTTCAAGTCCAACATCGCCGAATCGGGCCTGTTGAACTACTTCACGCCTATCAGGC
>JAEZXS010000064.1 GCA_023442755.1 Pseudomonadota bacterium
GGCAAATACCCCGTTGCGGTCGTGTTCCTGGAACTTCCCCCGCCCCAGGTCGACGTCAACGTCCATCCGTCCAAGCGGGAGGTGCGGTTCAGAAACCCCGGCCAGGTAATCGAAACCGTTCGGGAAGCGCTCCAGGAAACCCTGTCCGCCTTACGCCCCAAAAACTTTTCCTTTCCCCGCCGCGATGACTTCGGCGTTCACTCTCAGGCCGGCATGTTCCGGGAGATGCAGACCGGCTTCGAATACCGGAAATCCCCGGACTCGCCGGGAGTTCCCGGGTTCCGCCCCGCTCCGTTTCGTCAGCAGTATTCCCCTGCGGCCATACCCTTGCCGGACAGCGAACTCCAGGATGTCACTCCGTTTCCGCCGTCAGAGCCGGAAGGTCCCGGCTTTTCGTTTGCGAGCCTTCCCGTGATCGGGCAGCTCGCCAATTCATACATCCTGCTGGAGGCCCCGGACGGCCTCATCCTCATAGACCAGCATGCGGCTCACGAGCGCGTCCTGTTCAATCAACTCGCCTCCAAATCTTCCCCTCGTGCTTCCCAGATGCTTGCCATGCCGGCGGTCGTCGATTTCCTGCCCAAAGAGGCGGCCCTTCTCAAAAGATGGCTGCACGACCTGTCCGGCCTGGGGTTCGAGATGGAACAGTTCGGGGGCGGCAGTTTCGCCGTCCATGCCGTTCCGGCCGTTCTTTCCGGCTGCAGGCCCGAAGAGCTTTTGCGCGATTTTCTCAAATTTGCCGAGGAAGAAGGCCCGGCCTCGGAAAGCTCCTTCCTGTCGGCGCTTGCCAAGCTCACCGCCTGCCATGCTGCCATCAAGGCGGGACAAAGACTGATGCCCGAAGAGATAAAGCATCTGCTCGAGTCCCTCGATGCAACGAACGTCCCCTTTACCTGCCCGCACGGTCGGCCCCTTTGGTTCAAGCTCACTCATGAACAGATCCTGCGCTCCTTCAAACGCACTTGACCGGGAGCGGGCGCTGCCCGTTATTCTCCTCGCCGGTCCCACGGCCGCGGGTAAGACCTCGCTGTCGCTCGAACTGGCCCGGTCGCTGGACACCCATATCGTCAACGCCGATTCCATGCAGGTCTACCGCTTCATGGACATCGGGACGGCGAAGCCTTCTCCCGCCGAACGGGCGCTTGTCCCGCACCACCTGCTCGACGTGGCGGATCCGGATGAACAATTCGACGCCGTGCGCTATGCGGACACGGCACGTCCGGTGGTGGAGAGTCTGCATCGGATAAAGAAGATCCCGCTCGTTGTGGGGGGAACCGGACTCTACATGAAGGTTCTGACCCGCGGCATCTGTTCCGGCCCCTCGTCCGATCCCGAACTGAAAGCCAGGCTCCTCGACGAGGAAAAGACGGGAGGTCTTCCCCTCCTTTATTCCGAGCTGGAACGAATCGACCCGGAGGCGGCCGCCCGCATCCATCAAAACGACCGGCAGCGGATACTGCGTGCTGTCGAGGTCTTTCGCCTTACGGGGGTGCCGTTGTCGGTTCAGCAAAAGCGCCACGGGTTCGATGAGGAGCTGTTTTCGACCCTCAAAATCTTTATCTTCCGGGACCGGGAGGAACTTTACCGGCGCATAGACCTGCGGGTGGACCGGATGATCGAGGAGGGGCTTAAAGAGGAAGTCGCAAGGCTTCTGGACATGGGATACGGTCCGGATCTCAAGCCCATGCAGTCCCTGGGGTACAAGCAGATGGCACAGCACCTGCTCGGTGCGTGCGATCTGGACCGGGCGATCTATCTTATAAAGCGCGACACGCGCCATTATGCAAAAAGGCAGCTCACCTGGTTTCGGGCGGACCCGGCCTTCCAGTGGTTCCACGCGGAGGACTGTAGCGGGATACTTGCCTGGATAGCGGGAAGGCTTGAAGAGGAAAGATCGGGCGCATGATTGATGGGCATGCACATCTGAACGAGATCGCCGACATAGAGGGCGCCATGGAACGGGCGGCGAGCGCCGGGGTAACCGAGGTCATCGCCGTTGGCATGGACATGGAATCGAACCGCACCACCCTCGATCTTGCCCGCCGTTTTCCGGGAGTGATCCACCCCGCAATCGGCTATCATCCCTGGTCGATCGTTCCGGATAGCATCGAGGAAAACCTGCGGTTCATCCGCGAAAACCTCGCCGGGTGCATTGCGCTCGGGGAAGTCGGAATCGATTACAGAATCAAACTGAAGAAACAGGTTCAGTGGGATGTGTTCGAAGAAGTTCTGCGGATGGCCGTAGAGATGGGAAAACCGGTGATCATCCATTCGCGCTATTCGCACCGGCGCACGTACGAGATGACAGCGCAGTCCGGGGTGGAACGGGCGGTTTTCCACTGGTACAGCGGCCCGGAAGACCTCGTGGCGCGCATAGTCGAGTCAGGCTACTTCGTTTCGGCTTCTCCCGCCCTCGCATACAGTCCGCCTCACCGCGCCGCAATGGCCGCAGCTCCGATCGGGCGCATCCTCGTGGAAACCGATGCCCCGGTCGAATACCAGGGGAAGATCTCCGAGCCGGCAGACCTTGCCGGCACGGTCCGGGAGCTTGCGAAACTCAAGGGGATTCCGATCGAAGAGGCCGCCGCCCTGACGGAGGAGAATATCCGCCGTTTTTACGGCATGCGGCCTGCCTGCCACTAGGTGCTGATATAATTCATAAGGTTCAGGTTGCCGAGCATGCCGGTTACCTGAAGGGCTGCCTGGTAGGCGGTGCGACTCTGCTGTATTCTGGTCAGCGCTTCGGCCACATCCGTATCCTGGACGTCTGAGAGGTGGCTTTTCGCGTTGGTCTTGAATACGGTGAGCGTAGTCTTTATGTTGTCGAGCGCCGCAAGGCGGTTGCCGGTGATCGATCCCTGGTTGGCCAGGTACGTGTAGGCGTTTTCCAGAGTGTCCAGGCTGGTATTGATTTCATCGGTGTTGCCCGATTGTATCTTCTGCTTCAGATTCCAGATTTCATGAATTATGTTGTTCCCGGCCGTGAATTCCGTCAGCGTCCTGCCATTGGTATTTACCGTAAACGAGGAATTCCCTCCCTTGTCCGCCCTCACGGTTACCGCGTTCGTATCCCCGTTGTAGGTCAGCGTTCCCGTGGCATCGTCAAAAGTGAAAGGCGGGGCATCGGTTTTTGAGCCTGCGAAAACGTACTGATCCCCGTACTGGGAGTTCAGGGCATTGAGAGCCTGTTGGATGATCTGGTCCAACTGGTCATTAAGCGCATTTCTGCTGTCGGATCTGGTGGCATTCACCGCGGAGATCCCCGCCTGCCTCGCCGAACTCAGCATATCCGTGAGTGCGTTGATCGCCGAATCGGAGGCCTGGTCCCATCCGGTCGCGAAGCTGACGTTCTGCAGAAGGGAATCGTATTCCCGCATTCCCTGCCTGTATGTCATTGCCTTGGCCCAGGCGGTGGGATCGTCCGAGGGTCTGGAGAGCCTGTTGCCGGAGGAAACCGCATCGGTGAGTTGGCTTATGTCTTCCTGCCTCCGGTTCAACCTGTAGAGGATCCTGTCATTCTGGAGAGCGAATGTAATCCGCATTTTCTTCCTCGCTATTTCACCATGGCGATGATGGCGTTTAACATCTGCGAAGTCATGTCGACGATCTTCGCCGCTGCCTGGTAGACCCGCTGGAATTGAAGCAGGTCGACCGTTTCTTCGTCGATCGAGACTCCGGAAACCGACTGTTGCTGGATGTCGAGCGAGGCGTGGAGCGCCTCGTTGTAAGACTTGCCCGTTTCCGCCTGATCGACGTCCAGACCTATCTGCTTTTCGATATTGCCGAGATAGCCGCTGAATGTTGCAGATGACCCGTCGGTGAATGTCACCTTTTCATCCTGGAGGGCTGCAAGCTTTTGGGCCCGCGCCATCTCATCGGCGCTTGTCTGCCCGTCGAGGAAAGTCGTGGACGCGGTGATGTCCGCGGCGCCCGATCCGGTGAAAACGGCCGGTCCCGAGTTCTGACCGTGCAGAGAGTTGACCTGGGCGATGAGGGTGCCGGCAAAATCGTCGAGTTGGTCCATGTAGCCGGTGAGGTCGGCTATTGCATTTTTGAGCCCGCCGAGCTGGCCGCCGGTTATCGTCATGGCGTTCGTGATCGGGGTGGCGGTCCCGGCCGAGACGATGGTGACCGGACCGCTCGAATCCGTCGTGGTGACGGTGACTGCGCCGCTTGCGTCTTCGCTGTAGGTTACGGGGATCAACTTGGCAAGGTCCTGCAGGGCCGCGTAGCGTTCGTCTCTCAGATCGTTTGCCTGATATCCGGTACCGCCCTCGGCCTGGATGATCTTGATGTTCATGTCGGCGATGTTGTTTATAATGGCGTTTGCCTGGGCTACCGTATCATCGATCTCGACGGGAAGCTGTCCGGCAATTTCGTTCAGCCTGTTGTATGCTGCTTTGATGCTGTCCGCCAGGTTTGCGGCGGAGTCGTAAACCCCCGTTTGGCTGGCCACTACGTCAGGGGCCTGGCCCAGCTGGTCCCAGGAGTCCCAGAATTTTCCCAGCATTTCCGATATACCCGTCGCACCGTCGTCTGCGAAAGCATCCTGTATCGAGCCGAGATGGGTCGCGAGGCTGCCGTACTGGTTCTCATCGGTGATGCTGTTCCTGAGTCTTTGTTCGATGTACAGGTCGCGCAATTGAGCAACCTGGCTGACCCGCGCTCCCGTGCCGATCCAGCCTCCGGCCGTTCTGTAAGCGGGATTGCTCTGCAGAATCACTTTTTGCTTTGCATAGGTCTTGTTGCCTGCGTTCGAGACATTGTTGGATGCAGCCTGGATCTGCGTCTGCGTATTCAGCAGAGTGTACTTGGCGGTTTCGAGCGTGAGGCTCAGTCCTGCTCCCATTTCCTAAATCTCCCGGCTGAAGGCGAAACCCTTTGCCGACGGGGGACCCGGTTGGGGCACCTCGCCTGCAGGCCCATAAACGGATGGGCAGAAGATCGAAAGAAGGTCCTGCCAATGCGTAAGGGATTTTTGAATGAAGAAGCGGTTTTCGCTGTTCGTCTTCTCGATTTCGCCCAGAAGAGCGCGAAGAGGTTTGGAAACCGGAAGTGCGCCCGTCTGGCTGAGCAGGCCGAGTTTGCTCCCCAAGTCGCAGATCAGGTATTCCTTCCGGGCGATGACTCCGAGAAGTTCGTTTCCGTCAAAGCGCTTGAGAACGTCGGATTCTTCCTTGAGAACGGCGTGGAGTTCCCTGGCCGCCGTGAGGCATTCCGCTTCGGCCGGGTTTTCTGCAAATGGTTCCAGAGGTGCATTCATAAATTCACCTGCGTCGAGTTGATGCGTGCGTTGCTGCCCGCATGCAGTGCCCGATGAAACCCTCCTGCACTGCATTCGGCTAAACGGTCCGATTACTTGAGCCTTATGTCGAGCGCTCTGAGCGTCGCATCGGCCAGAGCCACGGTGTCGGCGCCCTGGGGCGCCGCCGCGCTTTGCGGGTCTGCCGTATTGTGCTTTCCGGCCCGGGCCTGGACCATGGGTTCGAGTTTCGCGTAGAGCATGTCCCCGATACCCAGGGCGGAAGCGCCGGCGATATTTTTTGACATGTAGCCCGCGGCCATTTCTTCGTACGTCTGCCTGGCGTTGTCCGGTTCTTCGGCTTTTATGGTGGCCTCGCGCATCGTCTTCATGAGATAGGAGACCATAAACGACTCGAATTCGCGGCAGTGTTCGCGAAGGCGTTTCTTCTGTGCCTCGACTTCGCGGGATGTTGCGGGCTCTGCCTGGATGAGCTGTGTTGTGCCTGCTTCCACAGGTTTTTCCTTTCTCGAAGATTCCGTTTCAGCCGCCGTTGCCGGCTAGATCAGTTCGAGTTCCGCCTGCATGGCGCCGGCCGCCTTGATGGCCTGGAGGATGTTTATCAGGTCTCGCGGTGTTGCTCCGATTGCGTTCAGTCCCTGTATTACCTGGCCGATGGTCACTCCGCCGCCCACGACCGTCAGAGCGCCCTTACCCTCCTGGACCTGGATGCTCGTCTGGGGAGTGGTGACAGTCTGGCCCTGGCTGAAGGGCAGGGGCTGCGAGACGTTGCTCTTTTCGGTTATCTGGACCGTGAGGCTTCCGTGCGCAACGGCAACCGGTGTGATCCGCACGTCTTCGCCTATCACGATTGTCCCGGTCCTTTCGTTTACGACCACCTTGGCGGTTCTTTCCGGCTGAACCTGCAGATTTTCTATCTTGGTGATCATCGAGACCAGTTCACCCCGTTCGGAAGGGCTGACGTCGAGCCGCACCGTGCCGGCGTCGACAGCCTTGGCGGTTATGCCTGGCATCGCGCTCGTGATGGCTGCCGCGGTTCTGCTGGCCGTGGTGAAATCCGGGGTTTTCAGGACGAGGTCGATCGCGGGGAGGTCGGCATAGTGTACGGGGACTTCCTTTTCCACCAGGGCGCCGCCGCTGACAAAACCGACGGTGGGATGGTTTTTCTGCACGCTGCTGCCGCTGGCTCCCGATACGGCAAAACCTCCTGTCGATATCGGGCCCTGGGCGACGGCATAGACTTTCCCGTCCGGTCCTTTGAGCGGGGTCATGAGCAGGGTGCCGCCCTCCAGGCTCTTGGCGTCGCCTATGGACGAGGCTTCGAGATCGATCCGCGAGCCGATGCGGGCGAATGGAGGCAGCTTCGCAGTGACCATGACGGCCGCAACGTTCTTGATTTTGGCCTGGGTGGGATCGATGTGGATTCCCATGTTGTCCAGCAGGTTGGCAAGGCTGTTGATGGTAAACAGGGTGTTGGTGTTGTCGCCGGTGTTATTGAGGCCCACCACCAGTCCGTAGCCGATCAGCGAATTGGAACGGGACCCAAGGAAAGAGGCGATATCCTTGATCCTGGTCGCATTGGCCGATCCCGTCAGGATCAGAATAGCGAGCAACACGCTGATACAGGCTGACAATACACGTCCGATTTTATTCATGCCGTCCTCGAGGAGCTTGTTTCTTTTTACAAAATTCTAGAAAGGTGAAACGAAGTCCCAAAGCTGTCCGAGCCAGCCGGGTTTCTGGTGCTGGCTGACCGGACCCTTGCCGATCAGGTATATTTTGGCTTCGGCAACATTCTGCGAAAGAACCGTGTTAGACCGGCTGATATCCGTCGGGCGCACGACGCCTTCCATGACGATCTGCTGCAGCTCGTCGTTCACCTTGGTCCAGCGCGAACCGCGAATCACCAGGTTCCCGTTCGGCAGGACGTCGGTGACGGTTGCCGTCATGTAGGCCGTCATGGAGTCGGTCTGGGAGGTCGCTCCGGCGCCGGTAAAGGCGCTGGTGAATTTGCCGTCATAGGGACCGAACGAGAGCGCCCCTTTCGGATTATTGACGTTTTTCCCTACCCCGACCCCGGCGAAGGTAAAGTTCCCGTTCATATCTTTTTCTTTGCTGGTCTGGGTCTGGGACGACTTGGAAGCCTTGGATTCCTCACTGATGGTGATCGTCACGATGTCGCCGATCTTGGCCGCCCGAAGGTCCGAGAAAAGCGATCCGCTCGAGGGCGCCCACAGCGACCCTGTCGGGGCAAGCGACGTGGGCTGCGGACCAGGTTCGGGGTAAGGCGTCACGTGAGCGCTCGTAAACTGTTTTTGCGGGGTGATGTTTGCCGGCGCGCTTTTTTCCGGTTTTGCCGTGGCGCAGCCGGACAGCGCCGGATACAGCAACAGGACGGGCAGAAAGCACAACATGCCCTGGATGATCCGTTGCCCGATAGTCTTCGGTTTACTGCCGAATTTCTGCATCATCGCACCGCCCTTACCGTTTGAGAATCGACAACTCTACAGAAGATCGTTTTTTTCGAGGCGATGTTGATCACCGCCAGGGTGTCCCCGATTCCTCCGTCGGCGCCGACCTGCCCTTTGGCAGTAACCTGAACTCCGGGCTGATCGTATACGATCATGACGGGGTCGCCGCGCTTGAGCACCAGGGGTTTGTCCATATCCTTGAGTTCCAGCGCCTGGCGAACTCCGATGTTGTGCAGCACCCGCCGGTTTTCAACCTGGTCTGGGCGCATGGCGAATTTGTCGGGCGCTTCGGTTACGTTGACTCTTTGCAGTTCCAGGTCCGCCGCGGTGATAATTTCGTTTTGCTTCAGCGGCCGGGTGGCGTAGTAGACATTTCCGAAAACGTCCACTCTGCCCGTTACTCCGAGAGTGCGCGCCTTCTCGCCGTTTACATAGAAATCCACCGATATGGTGACGTTGCCCATGAACCGCTCTTTGGTGGCCGGGGTGACTTCATAGGTCATGTGGCCGGCGGGAATTACCGGAAGCCCGGTGGCGCGGATTCGCTGGACGACCGTATCCTGCGGTTTCCAGGGGGAGTTGTCGGCGATGAATTTCCTGAAGATGTTTTCGATCTGTTCCTGGGAGATCTGCACCGATTCGCGCCGGACTACGATCTTGTCGGGAATGTCCAGTCTCACGCTGGATGCGTCGAGGCCGTGGGATTCGAGCAGCCTGACAAGGTAGGAGCGGAGTTGGCCGGGATCGATGAACTTTTCCGAGGAGGCTGCCGGCGCGTCGCCGATATTGAGTCCGCTTAGAATTGTCTTCCATTCCGGAGGAATCGTTTCCGTATCACAGATGTCCGCCAGCGAGACGTCGTTATGTTTCACGACGACGCTTCCGAGCACGCGGACCTCCGTCAGCGTCCCCGGGGCGCTCCAGGCGGGATCGGTGCCCACGGGCGCGAAGATGCCGGCTGCGAGCAAAACCAGGCAAAGAAGGGAGGAATGAACCAAAATCAGTTTCGAGCGCATTCGGTCCTCCTAGGATCAGCCGGCCACGGCGTTCGCCATATGAAGCATGTCGTCAGCCGTCTTGATGATTTTCGAATTCGCTTCGTAGGCTCTCTGGCTGAGGATCATATTGACCATTTCCTCCACCACGTTGATATTGGACGCCTCTAGGTATCCCTGGAGCAGGGTGCCCATGCCGTCCACCCCCGGCTGGTTCTCGGTAACATCGCCGGAAGCAGGGGTGGGAATGAAATAGTTCTGGCCGATACTCTGCAGTCCTGCAGGGTTCGGAAAACTGAACAGGTGCATGTTGACCGTCGCGAGGACCGTTCCGGTCTGGTCGAGGGCGCTGAAGGTTCCGCCCGATTCGATGTTGATCGTGGTCGCGGTTTTCGGAACGGCTATTTCAGGCTGGACGCGATTGCCGCTGGCGTCGCATACGTAGCCGTCCTGGTCGAGCTTGAAGCTGCCCGCGCGCGTATATGCTTCCTGCGAGCCGCGCAGGACCTTGAAAAAGCCCTTGCCCTCGATCGCGAGGTCCATCTTGTTATCGGTCTGGGTGAAGTTGCCCTGTGTGAAAATCTTTTCTACCGAAGCGGCCTTGGTGCCCATACCGACCTGAATGCCCGTCGGAATCTTGGTGTTGTTGGCCGTGTCGGCGCCGGCGGGGACTATGTTCTGGTACATGAGGTCCTCGAAATTGCCCCGGCTGCGCTTGTACCCGGTGGTGTTGGCATTGGCGAGGTTGTTGGAGATAACGTCCATATTCATCTGCTGGGCCGCCATTCCTGTCGACGCCGTCCAAAGGCTTCGCATTTCATTCTCCTCCGGGCCTGTCGGCCCCGCTTATATACTCTTGCCGAAACATCATTCCGACATCTTCGAGATGACCTGGCCGTCCAGGTTCTTGTCGAAGGTCTGCAACGTTTTCTGGTACGCTTCGAAGTTCCGCATGGTGTCTATCATCTTGACCATCTCTTCGACCGGGTTGAAATTGGCTCCTTCGAGCGAACCCTGATGAACCGTGCAATTTGTCGCCGGAATGGGTTCCGTGCCCGAAGTCGCCGGTTCGAAGCATCCGTTCCGGGTCTTCCTGAGAATCGTCTCCGGCGGGAATTGTACTATGTCAAGGCTGTTGAGCCTGATGTTTCCGTCAAATACTTGACCGGTTTCGTCTATGCGCAGGTTGGTCGCGCTCTCGACCCGGATGGGGCCGTTCTTTGCCAGTACCTGGTAGCCGTCCTGGGTGACGAGATTTTTCGAGCTGTCCACCGTCAGATTTCCGGCCCGCGTATACTGCACGCCCTTATCGGTCTGGACCCGGATAAAGCCGTTTCCGGAAAGCGCGATATCCATCCTGTTCCCGGTGTCATGGATCGGACCCTGGTTCATGCTGGTGTAGGTGCTTTCACCCAGAAAGTCGCTGAAATAGACGTTGTCCTTCTTAAAGCCGGGGCTGTTTGCATTGGCGATATTGTTGGCTATGACGTCGAGCCGCTTCTGCTGTTCGATGGACCCCAGCGCTGATGCATATTCTCCCACTCTCATATTTCGCTCCTTTCACCCGATCTGTTTGCAACGAAGATGCCAGAGCCAAAATCGCGGCCGGATTCAGCAAAAATGCCGTTTCGGCCGGAGCGGGTCCCTGAAAAGGAAGGAAATTTCTTCCGCTCCATGGGAAGGGTATTCTCCCCTGGTTGAACACCGGTGCAGTTTTCCGGGGCTAATGACAAGATTTTGTCACATCGGGCGGCAATGTGCGGTAGAATATACCCGGGTACTTATGGCACAGGTCGTCAATGTTGATTAGATTTCCTTTTATCGAGCAAGCGGGGTAGAATGCCGTTCAGACTGTGACTGCATTTTGCCTGAAGGAAACTCCGTCTGGAGCCTTTGATTTCCGGTAAACTCAGTTCGGAACCGAAGAGATTTTACCCGGCCCTGGCATCCAGCCCTTTTGAAGAGAGGAAAGTGTATGAACATCTATGTCGGTAATTTGTCGCCCAAGACAACCGAAGACGAACTGAGAACAGCTTTCGAAGCATTTGGGGATGTAGATTCGGCCAAAATCATCAAGGACAACTTTACTGGAAAATCGCGGGGATTTGGATTTGTCGAGATGCCGAACCAGGACCAGGCCCAGGCTGCCATATCGGGACTAAACGGCAAGGAAGTCGGCGGAAACTCGCTCACCGTCAACGAAGCAAAACCGCGGGAGAGCCGACCGGGAGGCGGTCGTCCGGGCGGAGGTCGTCCCGGGGGCGGCGGCGGATTTGGAGGTAGAGGCGGCCGTGGTGGCGGCGGGGGCCGGCGCCCGTATTAATCAAATCTCCATGGGAATAGTACAGGAAAGAAGATTCGGAACGGGTTTTCCCGTTCCGATTTTTTTAGCACCAAAAAAAGTGCGCTATCTCGCGCCGTCCAGCGCCTTTCTCACCGAATTTGCCAGGCTGTGCCTGTCCAGAGGCTTCAAGAGAAGGACCCGGATATTCAGCTCCTTCGCCCTCTCCTGCGAAATCCTCTCCGTGTAGCCCGTGCAGAGAATGACCGGGATTCCCGGCCTGATGCGCATCATTTCGGCGGCGAGATCGACGCCCGTCAGTTTCGGCATGGTATAATCGGTGATCACCAGGTCAAACCGGCCGGGGTCTTTCCGAAATCGCTCCAGGGCCTCCGCACTGTCCGTTCCGACATTGACCTCATAGCCCAGCGATTCCAGCATTTCCTGTCCCAGTTGGGCGAGGGGTTCTTCATCGTCCAGGAAAAGGATTCTCTCGTTTCCGCCGGGCAAAGGAGGTGTTTCCACATCCCCGGTTTCCGCCCGGCCCGGGACAACGGGCAGATAGACCTGGAAGACGGAGCCCTTTTCGGGTGTGCTGTTGACGGTGATAGCCCCCTCATGACCTCTTACGATGCCATGCACTACCGACAGTCCCAATCCGGTCCCCTTGCCCTGGCCCTTAGTGGTGAAGTAGGGGTCGAAAATACGCTGCAGCGTAGCCTGGTCCATGCCGTGTCCGGTGTCTCTCACCGTCAGGACCAGGCAATCGAGCTGCTCGAGCTTCTTCAACTGGGCAACGGACGACGGGGAAACGGTCGTCCGTTCGAGGCTCACCTCCAGTGTCCCTCCCGATTCCTCCATGGCCTGCGCGGCATTGGTGCACAGGTTGGTGATCACCTGGTGAATCTGTGTCGGGTCTGCGAGAACGACGGAATCATCGTCCGCAATGTTGATCTTCATTTCGATGGTGGAGGGAATCAATGCCCTGAGGAATGCGAGGGCTTCTCTGATCACGGGCCCGATTCTCACGGGTTTGCGGCTTTGCCCGGGGCGCATGCGGCTGAACCCCAGAATCTGCCTGACCAGGTCCCTGGCGCGGCGCGCTGCCTGTAGTATACGTTCGAGGTCGCGCCTCACCGGGCTCTGTTCCGGACTCCTGGCAATCGACATCTCCGTATATCCGAAAATGGCGGACAGAATGTTGTTGAAATCGTGGGCTATCCCGCCGGCAAGGGTCCCGATCGCTTCGAGTTTCTGCGCCTGCCGGAGCTGCGATTCCAGCATCTGCCTTTCTTCTTCTGCCCGCACGCGATCAGTGACATCATCATAGATGCAAACAACCTCGCCTGTCGGCAGCCTGTACAGGAAGCCCTCCCGCCATCCTTCCCGCAGTTCGTCCCGGTAGAAGTGCGAAATCCGCTCAGGTTCGCCGGCGCGGCAAACCCTCTGCAAAGCCGCGATCACTCCGAGTTCCGCGAACATGGGGAAGCAATCCAATGCCCTTTTCCCCACGATGGATGCGCGGTCGACATTGCTCATCTTTTCCGCAGCCGGATTGCAGTCCTGGATGATGAAATCCCCGCAGTCCTCATCGGGCATGAATATGGTGACGCCGCTTTTCATGAACTGGAACATGTTCCGGTATCGCTGCCGGGCAGCGATCGTGTCCCGTTCCGCCTTCTTGCGTTCCGTGAGGTCGCGGACGAAGGCAAGCGTGCCGTCCTCCCCTCGATAGCGGACGGGTACGGAATTCACTTCCACGGAAACGGCCGTCCCATCGAGCCTCACGTGGATCAGTTCGATCGGAGCCGTTTTTTCTCCATTGCGGAGTGATTGCAGCCGTTCCGATATGACCGGGTGGCAGTCGGGATGAAACCGGTCCATTATCGGCCGGCCGAGCAGTTCTTCTTCCGAGGCGCCCCCGTAGAGCCGCACCGCGGCCTCGTTCACGTAGGCGAATGTGCCGTTTGCTTCGATGAAGATCGCATCGGGCGCCGACCGCATCATGGCCAGAAGCTGTTCCTGGTTTTCCCGCAGCGCCTCTTCGGCGAGATGCCGCTCCGCCACCTCCGCCCGCAGGAGCCTGTTCGCGTTTTGAAGCTCCTCGGTGCGTTCGAAAATCACCCGTTGCAGGTCGCGGTTGACTGCCTGCATGTCCCGGGTGGCTTTGCCGATGGCTTCACGGAGCTTCATCGGCCAGAGGAGAAGAGCCCACAGCCCTATTCCTGCGACCAGGCCGCTCACGCCCAGAAGTCCCCACGCGCCGCGCATGTGAAAACGCGAGAGAACCCACCCCATAGAACCGGCAATAAAGGCGCAAACCGTCAGTGACAGGAGTAAAATACCCAAGTCCCGCTTCCATGATTCTTTCAAATTGACTCTGCTCCATCCATGCCCGTTCGGGCGGGTTTGATTCCCGGATCGATTCCTTGATCGATTCCTTTTAGAGAAAAGCCGATATTAGAAGATAATCGATCGTGCGCGCAAGGGTTTCCGACAGGGAAACCCGCGCACGGAGTTTTCGGGGCCGGGAAGAGGGGGATGAGGCGGGGGGATGAGCTAACCAAGCCGGCCGATAAGGCGGAGCAGACCGTCCAGAATGGTGAGCGGGTGTGGAGGACACCCCGGGATGTGGAGCGCAACCGGGAATAGATCCCGGGCACCGTTATTGACTTCCTCATGGTCTCTGAACAGCCCGCCGGAAATTGCGCACGTGCCCGCAAGGATTACCAGTTTGGGGGGCGGCACAGCCCTGTAGGTTTTCATGAGGCCGAGGAGCATGTTCTGCGTAACGGGGCCCGTAACGAGCAGTCCGTCGGCGTGCCTGGGGGATGCGACAAACTGAATGCCGAATCGCCCGAGGTCCCACCCAACGGTTCCCAACACATTGGTGTCGGCTTCACAGGCGCCGCACCCTCCGGCGCTCACCTGGCGCAGTCTGAGAGATTTCCCGAAAAGGCTCCGGATTTCCGCCGTGCAAATCTGTTCCGGCGCTTTGCGGGACCTGCCGAGAACCAGGTCCTTTCGGGCGCCCGCCGCCATGCTGAACCCGTCCGTAAAGCGTATCGCCTGATTCGAGCAGACAGCCGCGCATTCCCCGCAAAAGAGGCATTTGCCGAGGTCGAGCTGAATTCCGTCATTTCCCGAAAGAGCCCCGGTCGGACACACCCCATGGCATCGGGAGCATCCGGGTTGACACTGCTCGGGAAGAAGTTGCGGTTTGCCCCGAAATCGGTCGGGCAGAGCGGGCGGAGGGCCGTCCGGGAACTGCATGGTCCTGTATTTCTGCTTCCATCTTGCCAGAAGAACATCGAACATAAGCACACCTTGAATTATCTTGCGCGGAAGGGCATCCCTTCGGAAGCCGCGCTCTACAGATCGTGCCCGCAGTATGAGAGATTGAAGCTCTTGTTGCACAGCGGGAAATCGGATATCTGCTGGTCCCGGAGAGCCAGGGCAAGCCCGAACCAGTTATGGAATGACGGATCGACCACCTTGTACCGGGCGAATCTGCCGCGATCGTCGGTGAGGGCGACATGGCAGATTTCGCCGCGCCAGCCTTCAACGAGACAAACAGCCAGCCTGCCGGGTTTGAGGGGCGGAACTTCCGAGCGCACCAATCCTCCGGGAAGGCTCCGAAGCTGTTCGCAAACGAATGCGGCCGATCTCTGGATCTCCAGCCACCGGACATAGCCGCGCGCGAAGACGTCACCTGAATTCCATGTCGATACGGGAATCTGGGCAAGCTGGAATATCCCGTGCGGCATATCGCGGCGGATGTCGCGGTCGGCTCCGCAGGCCCTCGCAGCCGGTCCGACAAGACCGATTTCGTCGCAGGTCTCCCTGGTGAGAGCGCCGGTCCCTTCGAGCCGGGCCATCACGGAGGAGGTTTTCCAAAGCAGGTTCACGGCGACATCGAGGTCCCGCTCCACCGCACGGATTCGCCCGAGCAGGTCATCGCGCATGGCGGCATCGATATCGAACCCGATGCCGCCGGGACGGATCAGGCCTCTTCCGAACCGGTTGCCGCAGATGAGGGCCGTCATGTTCAGTACGTCTCCGCGGATTCGACCGCAGTAGGAAAGAGTCGGAAGGTAGCCGACGTCGCCCGAAATGGCGCCGAGGTCTCCTATGTGGTTTGCCATGCGTTCGAGTTCCAGCGCAATCGCGCGAAGCACCTGTGACCTTGCGGGCGCCTGGGTTTCCGTGAGGGCTTCCAGAAGTTCGCAATACGCCAGGGTATGTCCGATGGTCGTATCCCCCGCCAGGGTCTCCATATAGTGGATCGTTCGCAGGTCCGGGCCGCCGAACAGCCTGCGTTCGATTCCGCGGTGCTGGTATCCGAGGGATATCTCCAGGTGGAAAACGTCTTCACCATGGCACTGGAAACGAAAGTGGCCGGGTTCGATGATCCCAGCGTGAACCGGCCCAACAGCCACCTCATGGACTTCTTCCCCTTCGACCCGGAAGAAATCGGTGACCCCGATCTTCGCATAGCCATCTTCCTGACCGCTTTCCGCGTCTTCGAAGGGGGGCTGGAACCGGACGGGTTTGAGCCAGGGGTGTCCTTCGGGCTTCACCCCGAACTGCTCCCATATTTCGCGCTCGAAAAGATGCGCCTGGGTGCAGTGGGGCGTTATCGCGGGGTAGCTGTCCCGGTCGAGGTCCGTGCGCAGCACGAGGAGATGAGACCGGCTGTCGTGGGAAAGGACGGCCCACAGTCGAACCCGGTCTCCGCTAAGGGGCTGGCCGAAAAAAGACGAGATCCTCAATCCGTGTTCCACGGCTTCCGTTATGGACTCCAGGAAGTCTTCCAGGGGCAGGGACGGAATGTCTTTCACGTCCGCAGCCTGGCCGTTGCTCATGGAAAAAATTCCGGTTCTGAAGGCTGACATCGATGAGGACTCCCGTTTTAACCCGCTATTGCCCCGGCCGCGTGCTCGAGAAGATTCCGAAGTGCGGGCGGGAAGTAAAGGCCCAATGCCAGAACGGCGAATCCGAGCACCATCGGGGGAATCACGGCGAGTGCGGATTCCCGGCGCTGGGCCCCAGGAGCGCCTCCGTCGAAGGATGCCGTCGGCGTGCCCTGATACATCCTGAGTACGATGGTTGCCATACCGACGAAAATGATGCCCAGCAGCACCATATACGCCACTGCAGCAAACGGTCTGTTCTGGTCGATGGCCGACCTCAGGATGATCAGTTCGCTCAGGAACGGTCCGAAAGGCGGCGAGCCGGTGATGGAAAGAAAGCCGGCCACCCAGAGTACTCCGGAGATAGGAAGCGCCCGGACAACTCCTCGAACATCGGTTGTGGACTTGGTCCTGTAAGCCGCCAGGATGTTGCCTGCGACCAGGAAGAGCATGCCCTTGGTCAGGGAGTGGTTCACAGCGTGCAGCATTGCCCCGAATGTCGCGCCTCCCCCCAGTCCGACCGCAAAAGCCAGTATCCCCATGTGCTCCACGCTCGAGTAGGCCAGCATGCGCTTGAAATCGGCCTGGCGCACGATGAAAAGGGCTGCAACCGTCATGGAAACCAGGCCGAAGCCGAGCAGAAGTTCCTGGGAGAATTTCCCGAGGCTTGCGGCGAGGCATACCTGTTGGATCCGGAGAACGGCGAGGAATGCGCAGTTCAGCAGCGCCCCCGAGAGCAGGGCGGAAACGACGGAAGGAGCTTCGCTGTGTGCGTCGGGCAGCCATGTGTGCATGGGGGCGAGACCAAGCTTCGTTCCGTACCCCACCAGGAGGAAGAGAAAAGCGGCTTTCAGCCACGGTGTGTGCAGGATGGTCGCTTTTTCGACAAGGCTGCTCAGGAGCATGGGTACATGGGATTCCGTCCCGAGAGTGGAGGCCACCGCCAGGAAGAAGTTGCCCAGGAGGGCCAGAGCAATGCCGACCGAGCATATCATCAGGTACTTCCAGGTTGCCTCGAGAGAGCGGCGGTGCCTGTGGAAATAGATCAGAGGGGCGCTGGCAAGGGTCGTGGCCTCTACGGCTACCCAGAGGAGGCCGAAATGCTGGCTGACCGTCACGAGGGTCATCGTCGCCAGGAAGAGGAGCAGGCAGCAGGTGAAGGTGGCCTCCCGGGCGTTTGTGAACAGGAACCCTTCTTCGAAGTCCTGCCTGCTTCCCCAGTCTTCTCTGTGAAAATAGCCGATGGCGTAGAAGGAGGCGGCAAGAAACAGAACGCTCACAATGCTCAGGAACAGAAGCCCGAGGTCGTCGAGGACCAGCCATCCGCCGAGGGCCGGTGCAGGGGTGTGTTTCCACGCCATGCCTGTCAGAGCGGCATGTACAATCGCTGTCAGCAGCAAAAGGCTTCGCCGCAGACTTTCGGAATGCAGGAAGAAGGCCACGGCGCCCGCCGCGGCGGGTATGAGAAGCAGCAGCAGAATCATGCTCAATCCTTCAATATACTGAGCCGGTCCGTATCCATATGGTCGAATTCCCGGCTGATATGGAAAATGGTGATTCCCATGACGAAAACGGCCATGAAGGCATCGAGCAGAATGCCGAGTTCGACCAGCAGCGGTTCGCTCAGGGCAAACGCGAGACCGAAGGCATAGATGCCGTTTTCCATGACGAGGTAACCGAGTACCTGTGTCAGCGCTTTGCGGCGGCTGACGATGGCGAACAGGCCCACCATGATGTTGAACATGGCCAGGGGAAGCACCAGGGGGGATGCCGCGGGGATGGGCAGGGGAAGCTGCCCGCCGAGCCACATGGCAAGCGCGAGCAGAGCGGCTCCTATGAGCAGGGATGTCGTGTAGCCGACAAGCGGCTCCATATCCCTGCTGATTTTCGAGGCATGAAGGGCCCTGAGCAGCAGCCACGGGAAAATGAGGCCCTTGAGCAGGACCGTTATGCCGGAGAGCACACAGGCGCGGAGCGTCATGAGATCGGAACCGGCCAGGAGCGGCCAGATCCCGAGCAGAACTCCCTGCAGGGCGACAACCTGGATGCAGGAGGCGATGCGGCTCGAGCCGATTAGCCTGAGGTTTGTCAGTATGAGCAGAGCGATGACGGCATCGGTAAACAGATTCATATCAGCTCCAAAGAACCAGCGCCAGCGCCAGTGCGGACAGGAATCCGGCGCTTACCAGCAGCTGCGGCACACGGCGCAGCCGAAGCCTTGCCATGATGGATTCGGTTATGCCCGTTACAACTGCCAGAATGAAAATGCCCAGGACGGTTGCGCCTCCGTCGAGAACGGGGTTTCCGGTCCTCACCGGGACGATGATGCCCGAGAGCAGCGCGCCCAGCAGCCAGAGTTTGAGCGATGCCCCGTAGAGAATCATTGCGAGATCGGGTCCGCTGTGGTCGAGCACCATTACCTCGTGGATCATCGTGAGTTCGAGGTGCGTATTGGGGTCGTCGAAGGGAATTCGCGAATTCTCGGCGAGAAAGACCACCAGCAAGGCCCCCGCAACCATCAACAGGGCGGGCCCGGAATGGATCCAGGTATGGAGGGACAGTCGGGCGTAGATTCCGGAAAGTGCAAACAGCTCTCCGGGTTCGATCATGATACTCAGAGATTCCATCCGGTCCGCCTGCGCCACGGCGGCAAGTCCGAGCAGGAGGACCGGTTCGGCAAGCGCGGAGAACTGCACTTCGCGGCTTGCTCCCATTCCTTCGAAGGCCGACCCTGTATCCAGTGCGGCGATTACGGTGAAAAAGCGCATTACGCCAAGCATGTAGGCGAAAAGAATTATGTCGCCGGCAAAATTTACCGGTGCCGCCGCACCGCCCAGGGGCAGCACGAACAGGGCTGCTGCAGCGCAGGCCAGGCCGACGACGGGACCGGCCCGGAATACCCAGCTCGTGGTTCGGCTGTATACCGCGCCTTTGTCGAGAAGTTTGGCAAGGTCATAGTAGAGCTGGAAGAGCGGTTGTCCTTTGCGGCCGGCGAAGAGGGCTTTTGTCCGGTTGATGATGCCGGGCAGCAGCGGGGCCAGGACGAGCGCCAGGATGGGGAATGCCAGGGAACTGTAATGCATGGGCTATCTCAGGTTCCAGATCAGCAATATGAAAAGGGTGAGCGCAATATAGAGCACGTAGAGCTGCACGCGGCCCGACTGAAGAAAACGCAGTTTCAGCGCAAGCCATTCGATTCCGAGAAAGATCGGGCGATAGAGATCACGGCGGAAAAGGTCGTCCGTGTGCGTGGCAAAATCGACCGGGCCGGGGAAAAATCCTTCAGGCTTGTGCAGGCGCCGGTCCGGCCGGAGAAACGGCTCGAACATCTTGGTGAGAGGTTGTGCAAAAGAGGAGGCGGTATACTGCATCCGGGCGGTCGGCGCCACGTAGCCGCAATCCCATGTTTCCCCAGGGGATGTCCTGCCGGCCAGGAGCCTGGAGCGAAGCCACGCCAGGCAGGCGAGCAGCAGGAGGAATACGCATGCGATCATCACAACCGGGAAGAGCGGAGCGGCGGCGAATGTGACCTGCGGCTGCAGGTCGACCGGCGAGAGCCATCCGATGACGTAGACTGCTCCGGCTGTCAGATTTACGGCATGTGGAGCGAGAAAACCGATCGCCGCGCAACCGGCTGCCAGCAGCAAAAGCGGGATGCGCATCGCCCACCCGGATTCGTGTGCGTGCGCGGCCTGTTCGCTTCTAGGTTCGCCCAGGAAAACGACTCCGAATGCCTTGGTAAAACAGGCGGCGGCCAGGCCGCCGATGAGCGCAAGGCCGATTATGATCATCGCCCCTGCTGCTGCTATCCTGGGTTCTCCCACTGCGCGGAATGCGCCGAGGTAGATGAGGAATTCGCTGACAAAGCCGTTGAGCGGCGGCAATCCGCAGATGGCGACGGCCCCAGTCAGGAATGTCGCAGCCGTCCAGGGCATGCGTCGAATAATGCCGCCCATTCGATCCATTTCACGGGTCCCGATCGCATGCAGGACCGATCCGGCCCCCAGGAAGAGCAATCCCTTGAACAGGGCGTGGTTCACCACGTGCAGCAAAGCGCCCCCAAAGCCGAAAACGACGAGGGCGGGCACGTGCTCGGCCGCTCCGAGAACGCCCAGTCCGATCCCCAGGACGATTATTCCGATGTTCTCGACACTGTGATAGGCGAGAAGCCGTTTAAGATCATGCTGGGCAAGGGCGAAAAGGACGCCGGGAATGCCGGAGACAAGGCCGATGCCGATGAGGAGCCATCCCCACCAGGGTTCGGGGTAGCCGAGAAAACTCAAGGTTCTCAACAAACCGTATATCCCGGTTTTGAGCATAACGCCCGACATGACGGCCGATACGTGGCTCGGGGCTGCCGGATGGGCTTCGGGCAGCCAGACGTGAAACGGAATGAATCCCGCCTTGGCGCCGAACCCGATCAGGGCAAGGATGAAAACGGTATCGGCGACAGGGCCCATCCAGGAGCGCATGGCCAGGAAATTGTCAAAGTCCAGGGTTTCCGCTCCGGATTGCCGCCCGAGCAGCAGGAACAGAACGAGGAGAAAAAAGGTGCCCAGGTGCGTTGCGACCAGATAGGTCCAGCCGGCGCGCCGGACGCTCTCCTCCGTGTTTTCGAACGTGACGAGAAAGAAGGATGAGAGGGCCATGAGTTCCCAGGAAAGCAGGAACAGGATGCCGTTTGCCGCTACCGCCACCATCGCCATGCAGGCCGCAAGGATATCGAAAAAGAACCAGAACTGGCCGAGGCGCTCGGGTTCGCGGCAGTCTTTCATATACCTGCAGCCGTAGAGTGCGGAAAGGCCGCAGAGTATGAAAATCGGGATCAGGAAGATTGCCGACAGGGAATCGACCTGCAGGGAGAAGGACCCGTAGGGCACGTCCCACGCGCATCGAAATTCCTCGGCAATTCCTGTGTAGAGAATATGGGCAGCCGGGGCCAAACCGACTGCGCAGCCCAGCACCGCGCCGCCTGCTCCGAACAGATTGGCCAGAGAGGGGCTTCTACGGGCCAAAAGCGACATGAGCCCGCTCGCGGCAAGGATTCCCATCGCCAGAAGGATAAGCAACATAAGAAACTTTCGCTGTACGATCAGTAACGTTGTTAAGCGTGAGCGCGCTTTGCGATGCCCTCTTCCATTCGGCCTGCTTCCGTGAGGATTTCCTCGGGGGAATCTTTTCGGGCGAGAACGGCTTTGAACCGGCCGTCCTTGAGAGCAAACGCAA
>JAEZXS010000107.1 GCA_023442755.1 Pseudomonadota bacterium
GTCGTGGATACCGGCCGCTTCCATAATGGCGCGCACGGCCCCGCCGGCGATAACGCCGGTACCAGGGGAAGCCGGTTTCAGGATTACCGAGGAGGCGCCGAATTGACCGAGCACCTCGTGCGGAATCGTGGTCTCGCGCAGGGGTACCTGCACCATACTCCGCTTCGCCGACTCCATGCCCTTGCGAATGGCCTCGGGGACTTCATTGGCTTTCCCCAGGCTGTATCCCACACGGCCGTTTCCGTCCCCGACCACGACGATCGCGCTGAACGAAAAACGACGCCCGCCTTTGACCACTTTGGCTACGCGGCTTATATGGACCACTTTGTCGATTAACTGCAGCTGGCTAGATTCCACAGCTATCAATTTGACTGCCTCCAATCTGGAAAGATTTAAAAATCCAAACCCTTTTGACGGGCTGCATCCGCAAGAGCCTGGACACGCCCATGATAGATGAAGCCGTTGCGATCGAAAACGACTTTCGCGATACCCTTGTCGAGGGCCTTTTGCGCGACAAGCTCACCTACGCGTTTGGCGGCAGCCACCTTGCCCTTGATCTGTTCCATCTCTCTGTACTCGGGCGAGAGGGTCGAGGCCGACACCAGGGTTGCACCATTCTCATCATTGACTATCTGGGCATAAATATGCTTGTCGCTGCGGAAAACGGTAAGGCGGGGGCGTTCCTGCGTGCCCTCGACCTTTCTCCGTATACGCTTTTTGCGCTTGAGGCGCGCGACTTCGCGGGGATTCGTCTTCTCAGCCATTTCAGTTCCCTCCGTCCTTACTTCTTGGCACCGGTCTTGCCGACCTTGCGGTGAATGTGTTCCCCGGCGTAGCGAACACCCTTGCCCTTGTAGGGCTCGGCCGGCCTCAGTGCGCGAATGCGTGCGGCGGTCTGCCCCAGGAGTTCGAGATCGATCCCGTCGAGCCTTATAAGATTGGCTTTTTCGACACTGGCTTTGATCCCCTCAGGCAAGGGAAACTGAATGGGATGCGAATACCCTAGGCTGAGGTTGAGGTTGTTGCCCTGAACCTCGGCGCGATAGCCTGTTCCCTGTATTTCGAGCCCTTTAACGAACCCTTCGCTCACGCCGTGCACCATGTTGTTTACCAGCGCCCGGACCAGACCGTGAAGGGACCGGGACTCGATGGAGTCGTCCGCCCTCTTGAATTCGATAGCTTCGGTGCCGAGTTCCATTTTGATCTGAGCCGGGATCGGCCGCTGCAAAGTGCCTTTCGGACCCTTTATCGTAAGAACCGAATCCTCAAGGGCGACTTTTACCCCTTTCGGTATCGTTATGGGCAATTTACCCACCCGTGACATGCCAGTACTCCTTCATGAGTTTTACAAGGGATGCGATACTGTTCTCGTGCGATCTACCAGACTGCGCAGAGCACTTCGCCGCCGACCTGCTCCTTGCGGGCCTGCCGGTCGGTCATGACACCCCTCGATGTAGAGACGATGGCGATTCCCATTCCGTTCATTATCCTGGGGATCTTCTCATGGCCGACATAAATACGGCGGCCGGGCCTGCTGATGCGCCTGGCCCCGGTAACGGCTCCTTCGCGTCCATCGCCATACTTGATGTGTACGCGCAGGACTCCCTGCTTTTCGTCCCTTATGAATTTATAGTTCTTGATGTAGCCTTCATCCTTCAGAATGCGGCACAGGTTAGCCTTCGTGCGGGAGGCGGGGATATCGACTTTGTCGAATCTCGCTTTTTGCGCATTCCGGATTCGGTTCAGGAAATCGCCGATTGCATCCGATACCATTTTTTAATGTGCTCCTTCCGGTGTTGCCGTCCGCTTACCAACTCGCCTTGATTACGCCGGGAAGCTCGCCTTTCAGCGCCATTCCACGGAAACAAATGCGGCAAATTCCGAATTTGCGGATATAGGCGCGGGGCCGCCCGCACACGGGGCATCTGTTGTAGGTACGGACCTTGAATTTGGGAGTACGCTGCGACTTTGCGATGAGAGACTTCTTAGCCAAAACGGGCCTCCTTCGATCAACGCTTAAACGGCATTCCCATGAGGGCAAGAAGGGTTCTGGCCTCATCGTCCGTCTTAGCTGTCGTGACAACGGTAATATTCATTCCCTTGATCTTGTCGATCTTGTCGTAGTCGATCTCGGGGATAATGAACTGTTCCTTGATGCCCAGGGTGTAATTGCCCCTGCCGTCCAGCGCCTTGGAAGAAACGCCGCGGAAGTCGCGAACGCGGGGGAGGGCGACGTTGACCAGCTTATCGAAAAACTCGTACATCCGGTCGCCGCGCAGCGACACCATGACCCCGATCGGCATGCCCTTTCTGAGCTTGAAGGCCGCAATGCTTTGCCTGGCCCGCGTAATGACGGGCTTCTGGCCAGCGATCTGCGTCAGTTCCGCAGTGGCGGATTCGAGAATCTTGACGTTCTGGATAGCTTCTCCAAGGCCCATGTTGAGAATGATCTTGGTCATCCGGGGAATCTGCATCGGGCTCTTGTACTTGTACTTCTCCTGGAGCTGGGAAGCTACTTCCTGGTTGTATTTATCCCTCAGTACTGCCATTTTTCCTCCGTTCCGCCTTGGCGGTGGACGTCCTTTTAGTCGATGACTTCCTGGCACTTCTTGCAGTACCGGACCTTGCGGTTGTCATCGAGAACTTTATAGCCCACCCGGGTCGGGTCTGTGCATTTGGAGCAGATAAGCATGAGGTTGGAAATGTGTATGGGAGATTCCTTCTCGAGAATGCCTCCCTGCCTCGTCTGCTGGTTGGGCTTCATGTGGCGTTTGATCATATTGACCTTTTCCACGATGGCCCGGTCTTTCTTGGGAATAACCCGCAGAACTTTGCCGCTTTTTCCCTTATCTTTTCCGGCTATTACTTTAACCGAATCATTCTTCTTGATGTGATACGTCTCATGTTTCATCGCACAAGTCCTTTGCCGCTAGAGAACTTCCGGAGCGAGCGATATGATTTTCATAAACTGTTTGGCGCGCAGTTCTCTTGCAACGGGTCCGAAAATACGGGTGCCGATCGGTTCCCTTGCCGCGTTGATAAGCACGGCGGAATTATCGTCGAATTTGATGTAGGAGCCGTCGGGACGCCGCACTTCCTTGCTGGTGCGAACTACCACAGCTTTGAGGACGTCGCCCTTTTTGACTTTGGCGTTCGGGATGGCTTCTTTGACCGATACGACAATGATGTCGCCAACCGAAGCATACCGCCTGCGCGTACCGCCGAGCACCTTTATACAATAAAGCCGCTTGGCTCCGGAATTGTCAGCGGCATTCAATTGAGTTTCCGCTTGAATCATTGGTTACTCCACATTCTAAAATCGTACGGGCATCGTCCTCCGAAACAAGGGGACGGAGGCTGCATACGGCAGTTAGATGGCGGCTTTCTCGATGACCTTGACCACCGTCCAGCGCTTGTCCTTGCTGATCGGCCGGCTCTCTTCCAACAGCACGCGGTCGCCCACGCCGCATTCGTTCTGGGCATCGTGGGCCTTGAACCGGCTACGGCGCCGGACGAATTTGCGGTACTGCGTGTCCTGAATGAGCCGCTCGACCATGACCACGACGGTTTTTTCCATTTTGTTGCTGAGAACCGTGCCGACGCGTGTCTTCCTCAGTGATTTCTGTTCTTCCATGTCCCTTTGCCCCTATGCTCCGGCTTTCTTGTCCATCTCGGACAAAATAGTCATGATGCGCGCAATTTCTCTCTTGTTCTTGGGAACCTGGGCGGTATTTTCCAGCTGTCCCGTCGCGTGCTGAAACTTCAGATTGAACTGGGCTTCTCGAAGCTCGTTGAGCTTGGCCGCCAGCTCGTCTTTGGTCATATCCCGCAGAGGATTAGTTTTCATAGTACATCCTGCCTTGAAACGAAACGGGTGGGCAAGGGAAGCTTGTGCGCGGCGAGATTGAGCGCCTCGCGCGCCACTGCTTCGGTCACGCCCTTGATTTCGTAGAGAATTCGGCCGGGCTGTATAACAGCCATCCAGCCCTCAGGGGAGCCTTTGCCTTTTCCCATGCGGGTTTCAGCCGGTTTTTTCGTGAAGGGCTTGTCAGGGAAGATGCGGATCCAGACCTTGCCGCCACGCTTGACATGACGAGTGATAGCAACACGAGCCGCCTCGATCTGCCTTGCCGTGATGTAGCCCGGCTCCAGTGCCTTCAGCCCGAAATCGCCAAAGCTGATATCGCTGCCCCGGAAGGCCGTTCCGTGCATCCGGCCCTTCTGAACTTTTCTGAATTTTACTCTTTTTGGTGCAAGCATGTCTTTCTCCCGCAACTACCAGCCGGCCCCGAAGCAATGTCGTTTAGCAAACCATGCACGAAGGCCGGCAAAATCGAAGAACACGAATGAGAGCAGAGCAGGGCGGAACCCCGGACCCGGTCCGCTCTAGGGCAGTACCTCACCTTTGAATATCCATACCTTTACGCCGATGATCCCGTAGGTAGTCCTGGCGAGAGCTGTGCCGTAGTCGATATCCGCACGAAGAGTATGGAGGGGAACACGACCTTCGCGGTACCATTCACGCCTGGCCATTTCTGCCCCGCCCAGGCGGCCGGCAGATGCAACGCGGACTCCCTTGGCCCCGAACTTCAGAGCGGAGCTGACCGCACGCTTCATGGCGCGACGAAAAGCAACTCTTCTAACAAGCTGCAAAGCGATATTCTCTCCCACCAGCACGGAGTCGAGTTCGGGACGGCGGACTTCCTGGATGTCGATGAGGACTTCGCGCTTGAATCTGCGCTCGAGGTCACGCCTGAGGACCTCGATTTCGGCCCCCTTCTTTCCAATCACGATCCCGGGCCGGGCAGTATGGATTCGAATCTTGACCTTGTTGGCCGCCCGCTCGATTTCAACCTTGGAAATACCGGCGTGAAAGAGGCGTGCCTTGATGTAGTCGCGAATCTTGCGATCCTCGAACACCAGCTTGGAATAATCTTTCGTGGCGAACCACTTCGAATCCCAACCTTTAATTATTCCGAGCCGAAACCCGGTTGGATGAACTTTCTGTCCCAAACTACACCTCCATAGGAGCGTAAGGTGGTCTCAATGCAAATATTGAGCAAATGCACGTAATTATAACACAAAATAAAGTTATTTCTCGGCCAACACGATCGTGATATGGCTCGACGGCTTGATGATGCGCGTCGCACGTCCCATGGCCCGGGGGCGAAATCTCTTGAGCCTGGGGCCCTGGTCGATCATGATAGTCTTTATGAAAAGATTATCCGTCTCGAGCGTGTGTGCGCTCTCGGCATTGGCAATGGCCGAGCGGAGAGTCTTGGTTATAAGCCGCGCGCTCTTTTTCGGAGTGAACCGAAGCAGCGTAAGGGCATCGCCGACACTCTTGCCGCGTACCATGTCCGCGACCAACCGGGTCTTCTGTGGAGAAACCCGCAGGTACTTGCTAATGGCTTTGACTTCCATTATTTCTTCCCTTTTACTTTGGACTTCTTATCCCCAGCATGGCCGTAAAAGGTCCTGGTTGGAGCAAATTCGCCAAGCTTGTGTCCCACCATGTTTTCGCTCACAAACACCGGGATAAATTTCTTCCCGTTGTGCACTGCAAGCGTAGTCCCAACGAACTCAGGGAGGATGGTGGACCTGCGCGACCAGGTCTTGATCACTTTGCGGTCACCGGTATCTCTAGCTCTCGTGATCTTTTCGATCAGATGTTCGTCGACGAAGGGTCCTTTTTTTAAAGACCGAGGCACTGTTTCCTCCTGTATCGCTTTGCTTGGCCCGCTATCCGCGGGATCATTCGGGCGAAACTTGCTGTTTTCGGATCAGGCTGATCCGCTATTTACGGCGATGTAAAATGAGCTTGTCGCTCTGTTTCGGCTTGCGCGTACGATAGCCCTTGGTGGGAACACCCCAGGGAGTGCAGGGGTGGCGTCCGCCGGAGCTTCTGCCTTCGCCGCCGCCCATAGGATGATCGACGGGGTTCATTGCAACGCCGCGCACATGGGGCCGCTTCCCGAACCATCGGGTCCGGCCGGCCTTACCAAATGAAACGTTCTCGTGCTCTATATTACCAACCTGTCCGACGGTAGCCTTGCACTCGACGGAAACCATGCGCATCTCGCCGGAAGGCATACGCAGGGTGGCATACTTGCCTTCGCGTGCAATGAGCTGAGCACTCGAGCCCGCGGAACGCGCAAGCTGGCCGCCTTTTCCCGGGCGCATTTCGATGTTGTGCAGCACAGTACCCAGTGGGATATTCAGCAGCTTCAGGCAGTTGCCGGGCTTGATATCCGCATCCGCTCCGGTCAGAATTCGGTCGGCGACCTTGAGGCCGACTGGCGCCAGGATGTATCTCTTCTCGCCGTCAGCGTAGTTCAAAAGAGCGATATGCGCCGAGCGGTTGGGATCGTATTCAATTGTCGCTACCTTTGCCGGAATGCCATCTTTGTTGCGCTTGAAATCGATAATACGGTACAGCCGTTTGTGACCGCCGCCGCGCTGCCAGGCGGTAACGCGTCCGACATTGTTCCGTCCGCCGGATTTGCGAAGCGGTTCGACAAGGCTTCTTTCGGGCTCGTTGCCTACCGAGATTTCCTCAAATGTCGCGTATGTCTGGAACCGACGGCCCGCAGACGTCGGGTTAACCTTCCTGATTCCCATTTTAGGTATTCCTCTCCTGCCTAGACGCCTTCAAAGAACTCGACCCGCTGGCCTGGTTTGACGGTTACGACTGCTTTTTTCCAGTCAGGAAGCTGCGTAAAATAACGGCCAACCCGTTTCTTCTTGCCCTTCATGCTCATCGTGGCGACATCGAGCACATCGACCTTGAAAATCTTTTCCACGGCTTCTTTGATCTCGATCTTATTTGCACTGCGGGCGACCTCGAAACAGAGCTTGTTCCTGGCGTCTTTCTCCACGGTGCTTTTCTCGGTCACCAGGGGGCGTTTGAGGATCTGATAGCTTCTCTTGTTCATGCCAACGCCTCCTCAATCTTGCCTATGCAGTCCTTGCTGAGGATAACCGCGTGATAGTTCAGCAGGTCATAGACATTGAGACCTTCCGATCTCAAAACCTTAACGTTCGGTATATTGCGGGCCGATTTTTCAATGTTTTCATCCGGCGCCGGAATAACGACCAGAGTTTTCCTGAGTTCGAAGCGATTGAGCAGATCGGCCATGTTCTTGGTTTTGATCTGTTCGAGCTTGAACTGATCGATCACTTTGAAGCTCTCGTCGATCACTTTCTGGCTGAGGGCCATCTTCAGTGCGAGGCGACGGACTTTCTTGGGCACGCGCATGTCGTAGTCACGGGGCTGCGGGCCATGGATGGTCCCGCCGCCGCGCCAGACAGGGGAGCGGCTCGTACCCGCGCGGGCACGGCCGGTGCCTTTCTGCCGCCAGGGCTTCTTGCCGCCGCCGGAGATCTCACTGCGGCCCTTAGCCTTGGCCGTTCCTGCGCGGCGCTTGGCCAGTTGATAGAGTACGACCTCATGCATGACATGAGGTTTTACAGGCACTCCGAAGATAGCATCGCTGAGTTCGATCTGGCCCGTAACTTCACGGTTCAGGTTAAAAACATCCACTGTTGGCATGGTAGTCCCCAAAAATCTCTTCGCCTTCCGGCGTGCTTATTTCACCCGATTGGTTTTTCGAATGATTATGATTCCGTTTTTTGCACCCGGAACGGCACCGTGAACCAGAATGAGGTTCTCTTCAGGGCGGACGTCAACGACTTTGAGATTCAAAACCGTTGTCCGCTTGTCTCCCTTTTGACCGGGCAGTCTCTTGCCTTTGATTACGCGGCCGGGGTAGGTGGCCATACCGGTCGATCCGGGTTCCCGGATGTTCTTGGAGCCATGGGCAGAAGGACCGCGCCCGAAGTTCCATCGCTTGATGGTGCCGGCGTATCCCTTGCCCTTGCTCTTCCCGATAATGTCGATGTGGTCGCCGATTTCGAAGATGTCGGCCAGCACCTGGTCACCCGCATTGTGCTCGGACGTGTTCTCGACTGGGATTTCGCGAAGTACTTCAAAATAGCCTTTTCCCACTTTGTCGAGGTGTCCCTTGGCGGGCCGGTTGACATTCTTGGCCTTCTTAGGTCCGAAACCTACCTGCAGCGCGGAATACCCGTCGTTAGTCGGGGTCTTGACCTGCGTGATCGTACAAGGCCCTGCCTGCACGAGGGTCACCGGATAGACGGTGCCGTCATCTGCAAAGATCTGGGTCATATCGAGTTTGCGTCCAATAATTGCCTTAATCATGATTCTGACTCTCTTTCAGTGGAATACTGCCGCCTGAAATCTCTAGAGTTTGATCTCGACATCGACCCCGGCGGAAAGGTCCAGCTTCATCAGGGAATCGACGGTCTGCTGGGTCGGTTCCAAAATATCGATAAGACGCTTGTGGACGCGAATTTCGAACTGCTCACGCGACTTTTTGTCTACGTGAGGAGACCGCAGCACAGTGTAACGGTTTATTTTGGTCGGAAGCGGGATCGGCCCCGCAACCCGCGCACCGGTCTTTTTGGCTGTCATCACGATTTCATTAGTGGACTGATCCAGCAATTTATGATCGTAAGCCTTCAGGCGGATGCGGATTCTCTGATTCATAACCATATCGTTCCTATCAAATAGACAACCGGAGTCGTGAGAACCTCCGGTTATCCAGTTTCGGAGTAAACTTATTTTATGACCTCGGTTAGAACGCCGGCGCCAACCGTGCGCCCACCTTCGCGGATTGCGAATCGAAGCTCTTTTTCGAGTGCAACCGGAGTGATGAGCTTGACCTCGCAGCTGATGTTGTCACCGGGCATAACCATTTCCACACCCTCGGGAAGCGTCATGACACCCGTTACGTCCGTGGTCCGGAAGT
>JAEZXS010000196.1 GCA_023442755.1 Pseudomonadota bacterium
CGCTCGAAAGGCCCGCAAGGATGAGCAGTATCGGGAGAATCGCTTTGCTGTTTATATCCTCGATGAGGATAAAGAGGCATTCGTTCCGCCTTGTTCGCAGGTAGCGGAGTATCCCGAAAAGGGACAGCGTCCGCAACTCGGTGGTGGAAATGTATTCGACATCGAGCCCGACAGCGTTCTCGAAACCGGATCTGAATTTTGCGGATATTGGGTAAGAGGAAAGCGCCAAAGCTGCTTTTATCACTTTTTTCAACTCCTTGCGCATCATTGATATTGTAGGGGCGGCTTCCGGCGGCGATATGCAGCGCCGTGCTAGGCCGCGGCATAAGCCATGGCGGCAATTTTCCTTCTCGCTTCGAGTCGCGTGGCGAGAAGGAAGATCATGACCAGGAGAAGCCCGTAGGCGATCGACAGGGAAACTGCCGCACCCATGCCGGACAACACCGGGATGAGCAGCCAGCCCGAAACCGACACGGCCGCAAATGAGACCAGCCAGATTGCGACCAGCATTTTCGGAAAGCCGGCTGCGGCAATGTACTGGGACAGAATGGTGATAACCGATAGTGCCAGGACCCCCGGCAGCATGCAGTAGAAGATGGGGCAGGCGGGCAGATACTGTTCGCCGAAGGCGATCCGGACAAACGGCTTGAATAGCGCCCCTGCGATAATGCAGCCTGCCAGCATGATGGCGCCCACGAGCACGGCGTTTTTAACGGTGATTTGCCAGCTTCGTTCGGTCTCGCTCACCAGGTTGGGAAAAAGAACCAGGGCGGCCGAAGCGGGGAGGATGCCCAGTACGTCCGCGAGTTGCGAGGCAACGGAGAAGTAGCCGACCTGCGCCGCATCGGTCAGGGATCGCAGCAGGAAGACGTTGCTCTTGAGGATCAAAAACCCCAGGAGGGTGGTAAGGTACGCCTTTGAAGCGTAGCCGAACCCCGTTCTGAATGTGTTGGCCGAAAATCCGAGTGAAGCGTTGGACGTCCGGTACAGGAAGAAGAACAGGAGGGTGGAAGTCGCAAGCCATGCGGCCGTGGAGCCGGCCAGAAATCCCTGCACGCCCCATTTTCCCCATGCCGCCGCCATGTAGAGAAAGAAGGTCAGCAGGTTGCCGAGAACCTGGAACGCGTTGAATTTGCCGATGTTGTTGACGCCGACCAGCAAGTTGGTGCCGAGCACGAAAAAGAGCATTGCCGGGGCAAGCAGGACGGCATACCAGACATAGCTGCCATAGACGGGATCCGAAGCCGCGTGGGTGGACCGGAGGAACAGAGCGATTGCCGCCGCGCTGCCTGCGCCGATCAGGACCGAAACCCAGAAGCTGTTTGCAAACAGGCTGCCGAAAAGGCTCCTGTCGCGGGCAACGAAATAGGTATTGCTGGACTGCAGGCCGAGGTTGCTGAATTGCGCAATCAATCCCGCCAGCGTGGTGATGAAGTAATAATCCCCTCTTCCCTGTGGTCCGAGGTACCTCGCCGTTACGACGGTGGCCAGGAATCCCAGGAGCATGATGAATATGCGGACGGCCGTTGTGAGTATGATATCTTTTTTCATTATTCCGATGGGTCAGGCTAGACCTGTGGGACCTGGGCCGCAGCCAAGAGGTGGAGGTCCTTGCGCCAGTGTTTCATGGGCGAAATCAAGACGGTCAGGGTGCAATCGGCGGGGCCGGTCTTTTCCCAGCACAACCGGACGATATTTCTGAGAACGCCATAGGTCGGAGAGATCCTTGCCCGTGCGATTTTCAGTTCCCAGTCCGGGTCGAATGCGATAACGAAGGTTTTGCGCCCGGATCGCAGGAGGAGCACCCCATCCCCTGTTCTCTCTACCCCGATGCCCGGGGCGAGGTGCAGCGGAACAGCGAAGGAGTGTTCTCCCTCGCCATCGAACCGGTCGTGAACTATGAGTTGATGCCGTTCATGGACGAGCAGGATACTTCGCTTTGGGGTCACAGGCCGATCGAGCCGCTGGTAGCCGGTATGGGCGCCCGAGAAAAAGTCTCGCTCGGGCGTCGTTTCCCACGTTTCGACCAGCGGTTTCGCATCGTTATGCAGGGTCCAGAGATAATTCCAAGCCTGAAAGCGGTTGATTTCCAGGCCGTCCACAATCGGGGTGTTGTGGTAGGCGGTTGAGCGGAAATTGTTACGCTCTTCGTAGGACGCAGTGTAAAGGTATGCGCCGCAGTCGCTCGCGATAGGGGTGGAATCCAGCACGGCCTCGAAGGACAGGCAGTCGTTGTGGCCGTGACCGCCGCGCCCGGCGAGCCCCACAAGGCCGCAGTCAATGAACACGTGGTCGGTTGCATTGCGCATGACGAAGAAGCCGCCGTGCGGATAGGCGCGGGAGCGTTGGACGGAGCGCGGATATTTCGCTTCGGGAATGCTCGCGGCACGGTCCGGACCGAGCAGCCACAGGATTTCGGTCCTCGGCCCGCAAAAGGAATCCTTGAGTTCCTCGACGTCCCATGCCGCCGCGACGAGCCCCGGCAGATACCGGTGGTCATTGATGGACTGTCCGCCGAAGGGCAGTGTCCTCGCATCGTCCGCATCGCCGACGAGGGGGATAGACCCGTCTGGTCGGGAATAGGATGCGGAGAAGAGCGCCATTTTCACCAGCCGGTCGCGGTAGCTGCGAGGGACTTCCAGCCGGTGTTTTTCCCGGTAAAGTGCCGGGAGCAGGAACAGTTCCAGCACCAGCCGGTGATATGCTGTAGATGCTTCGAAATCGACCCCGTCCTCGAATACCTGCAGGGGCAGTTCTGCGCACAGGATGTTCCAGCCGAGATTGAGCCAGCGGGCTGCCTTTTTCCCCTGGCCCCAGAAAAGCCCCAGGAAAACGAGTCCGGCGGCATCGGCCGTGTAATGGTTGCCGTTTACGCCCGATTTCTCGAGATGCCGTTCGATGAATTCCCCGTGCAGGTAGAGAGTGCGCAAAAGGTTCATGCGAAACGGGCGGTCGGACCAGGATGCCGACCGGTGAAAAACATGGAACAGCCAGGTCAGGGTGACGGCTCGGATGGCGACTTCCATCGTGCAGGCCCAGTTAACGCTTTGCGCATAGGGGTTTTCGGCAATCCAGTCGCTCAGAATGGAGCGCACCGCATCGGCATAGCGTTTAGCCTTTGTCAGTACGTATGCCTGCCCCACAGGGATGAGCCATTGCAGGCGCGACAATTCCCATGGGAACTTGACGTCGCTCGGGCGCTCCGGGTTGTTGTATTCGATACTGCGGAAAAATGCCGGAGGCCAGGAGTAGCCGCTCTTATAGTCCTTGTGCCAGTCTATGGCCGGACCGAGCCATATCGGTCCGGAGCCCAGCAGATCGACTTCACGGCCGAGGACAAGCTCCGCGCTGTGAAGGATGCGGCCGGAATCACCCGGGCAGAAGCCTTCGTATGCGGCCGGGTCGAGTCCGGTGGTCACGGCCGGGTAGGGCAGTTCACCGAGCCGGTTCCAGAGGGAGTCGAGACTCGACGCCCCCATCGTTTTGAGGATCGCCTTTTCATCGATAGTCTGGCGGCGCCGAGAGAAAAGCAGCCTCTCGGCCTGGTCGCGGACTTCCATCATGATCCGGTCGGCCAGGACGTGCGGCGGCTTTCGCAACCCGCGCCGGCACAAACCGAACCCTCTTCCCAATGCCTCTGAAACCTTCATTGTTCCGCCCTGTCCCTGTTTGTCCGCAGCAGAGCCGGATCGACACCGAGCGGGAAGGGGAAGACATATCGCTTCACGACATATGCAGCTGTCGCCGCTTGGCTGTCCGTCGACGGAGCTATGGAAGACGCGGAGAAGCAGGGGGAAAGGTAATCGATGCCGTCGCACTGGAACGACCGGGTCTTGCCGTCCACCACGGTCGTACAGGTTCCGCCGCCCTCCCGCGCAAGCGCGAAAATACTGCTGCTGCCCGAGTTGTACGGGAGTTGAATCTGGTTCATATAGGGAATGGGAGAGTTCCCCTCGCCGTTTGTGCAGGGCGCGTCGGCCCTGCACAGGTTAAGGTACAGCAGGGGATAGTCGAGATAATATGTTTGCAGGGCTGCTTTTGTGCCGGTGGTCAGAAAGTCGTACGTAACGCTGGTCCAGTCGAAGTCGAGTGTCGAGTTCTGGACGTCTTCCGCCGTGGCGTACTGGCCGTCGGAGACCCTCCACGG
>JAEZXS010000208.1 GCA_023442755.1 Pseudomonadota bacterium
ATGTATGAAGCCGCAATGATGAGGGGGGCGCCTTCTTTTCTGAGAGAAATGCTCGAAACGGGCGAGACCAAGAACCCCGTGATCATGCGCAGGGAATTGAGCGTGCTGACTGAATACGAGGTGCTCAATCCCGTTCGAGAATACCTGCGCTGCTTCCCGGGCGACAAGCCCACGATCGAGGGGGAACTGTGCTGGCTCAAGGTCCTTTATTCGCGCAGTCCGGACGCGGTTTGGAAACGTATTGCAGATGAACTGCGACGCTGTGGCGAGATGAAATCCGATGAAGAATTGTTCTCGAAATCGATCGAAAAAATGGTTAACGGGAAGATCGAAGCCGTCCTGCTGTTCATGAGAGAACACCCGGACGAATTGTTAAAACTGCCCGCAGATATGCTGGATCCGATCTTTGATGAAATCATCGGAAGACCCCGGATATTGCGAAATCATTTCAAGTTCTTGGTCTGGCTGGAAAAACTATTTGGGGAACTTGCAGCTGCGGATGCAACCTCTTTCCAGCCGTTCAAGAGCAGACTCAGGCAAATCCTCAAAGAATTGGCGGCACCCGTCAAAAAGTCTTCCAAATCGAAAAAAGGCAAACGATGACAAGGGAAGATGCCCTCCAAAACCTGAATCTACCGTCCGATGCGGATCCGGAGGCCATCGAAAAGGCCTACTTTCGACTGGCCCGGCGGTATCCCCCCGAGTTCAATCCCGACAAGTTCCGCATCATCGATGACAGCTATCGCCAGTTGACGTCGCTGCCGGCCATGATAGAAAAACTCCTGTCGCATTCGGTAAGCGACGCAAAGCTTGACCCGGCCCTGCTTGCCTTCGATCCCGCCGCTCCGGATTCGAGCCTCGATCAGGCATTGAAGGAGATCAGAAAGATAGCCCTGACCGAAAGGCTATGGAAGCCGCCTGAAGCCGCAAGACCTGGAAAGAGTAAGAAATAAGAAGCCCGCTAAACTCATGCTCTGATTACGCCTGATGGGCTTGACCCCATGCCGGGCCCGCTTATCGGCCGGCCCCCCGTGCCTGGCGATATGCCCTTGGGATAAAATTGCTGATGTATTGACTTCAAAACTTCTGTACGGAGAAGCAGATGCCATCCGATGTCACTGCCAAACTGATTAATGCCTTGAAACGGACCACCGATCGCATTGATGATTTCCTGGAGACAAACCGGGCGATTTTCGGTGAAATCGATCCGGCGCCTTTTGCTTACATGACATTTTGTTCTTTCCTGGTGGTGGCATCCTATGCTCCCGGAAAGGAACATTTTCCGGATACTTCGGTTGAACGTGAAGGGCGTGATACGGAAGAGTTCAAAAAAATCATCGTTCAGGCGATCACCCATTCCGTGTTGCAGCGTCATGCAGGTGCGATTGAACTAATGCGGAGCGAGGCGGAGAAAGATGAGCACGCCGCCAGGACCGAGCAGCAGGTACAGACATTTGTTAATGAGAAGTATGCAGAATATTTCAGATACTTCCGGTTGGATGTAGAACAGCTGGCAGATGGAAAGAGCCTGTATAGGAATCTTGCCACCGCTTTCATGAGAGATGTTCTGGCCGTGGAGTCGGACCCGTCGGAGAACGGACCTGCGGTTGACAATGTGTCCTTCGGATTGTGCCTCTCGACCACTGTTTCCGGATTGCTGGCATTCTTTGAAAAGGACTGAACCACTTTTAACAACACTGAAGGGTAGGCGGTCGTCGGAGACTTCGATGGCCTTACCCTGAGGGCCTTTGCCGCTGCAGCCCCCCTGAATGGTGCCGGGAATCAGTTCGTGCTGTCCTGCCGGGGCTTTTCATCACCTTTTCCATGAGGCGCAGGCGAAAATGCGGGCGGGTAAGAACCTATTGCCAGGGGTAGTCTGTTGCTGCATTTTCGAGGGCGCCTCGTCAGACCGGCGCCCAGCAGTATTATTGCCATAGCCGAAACGGCCGCAATAACGATGAAACCGATGCTTTCCCGGAAAACCGATGCTGCGGAGCCGTCCATTTTGCTCCTCTCCTTTACCCGCTCGAGGTTCACCTTTATGGCTGTATCGAGCGCGGATACCGCTGCCGACAGGCTTGCAGGGTTTGTCTCCAGAGCTTGAACGGACATGCTGCTGTAGGTCTCGGGAGTTCCGCTCTTCTCATGCGCTCTCGCCAGTCGAACGAATTCCTCATGGTCGCTGCGCCACCTGTCGAGGGCGCGAACGAAGTTCATCCAGATGCGTCCCTCCTCAGGGGAGCGGGGCAATTTCTCATATGCTTCCCGCGACTTGCTGATGTTTCTTCCTGCCTCCTCAAACTCAGAATGAATATCCTGGCGTTTTTTCTCGTCGATGTCAGCGGCGAGCAGCGCATTTTCGGCGGCATTGATGACCGCCATCAATTTCCCTATTTCGTAGAGGTATTGAATATCCTCAACTGGTGGAGAGCCGGCTTCGGCAAATACTTCCTCCGCGCCGTGCAGACCTCTTGTGCCGGATACCGCGCAGGCGACTAGGACAACACCCAACGTTGCGATGATTTTTGTCAGCACATGGGAAAACTTCAAGGTGGCAGCTCCAGCCTTTCTCATCGCATTTTTCATATCCTGCTTCCTTCAATACTTCACAGCTGTTCGAATAAATCACCCCAAGCCGGTCCCGGATTGACATCTTCGAACGTTATCCGCCTCACCATGAAGAAAACTCCGGTGTGAGGCAAAGCGCGCGTGGATTACAGTGCGCTTTGCCTCGTCGGCTTGCCTCGCCAAAGGATGAACCACCTTGCGCAGTTGCGCCCTAAACCCAGCCGCGCAGCCTCATGGCTTCGACCACTCTTGCCACCGCAACCACATAGGCTGCCTTGCGCATATTTATGCCATGCCGTTCCGAGGTGGCGAGCACTTCGTGGTAGGCCCGGGTCATTCGCTTATCCAGTTTTTCATGAATCTCTTCTTCGTCCCAATAGTACATGCAGGCGTTCTGGACCATCTCGAAATAAGAAACGGTCACGCCGCCGGCGTTGCAGAGAAAGTCGGGAATGACGTGAATGCCCTTCCTGTAGAGAATATCGTCGGCTTCCGGTGTAGTGGGGCCGTTGGCCAGTTCTACGACGATCCTGGCCTTGATCCCGTCGGCGTTTCTATCCGTGACGGCGCCCTCAAGTGCAGCCAATACCAGGACATCCACATCGAGCGCCAGGAGTTCCTCGTTTGTCAGGCATTGAGTACCTTCACAGCTCAAGACCGATGAAGTCTTCCGTTTGTGCTCGCTCACCTTTCGAACACAGATGCCGTCCTTGCATGTGACCGCACCCCGCGAGTCACAAAGCGCCACCACCTTGCAGCCGAACATGGATTCGGCAAGGCTTGCCGCATAAGAGCCTGCATTACCGAATCCCTGGATTGCAACGGTTGCCCTGCTCAGATCCAGGCCAACTTTGCCGGCGGCTTCACGTAGCGCATACATGCCGCCTCTTGCCGTGGCGTCGCCGCGTCCCGGAGATCCGCCTATCGAGAGCGGTTTTCCCGTAATGACCCCGAACTGGTTCTTTCCTACAATCGACGAGTACTCGTCCACCATCCACGCCATTATCTGCGGATTTGTGTAGACATCGGGGGCGGGAATATCTTTGTCCGGGCCGATGAAAGAGCTTACGGCCTTGATATAGCTCCTGCTTATCCGTTCGAGTTCATGGATGGAGAGTTCTTTGGGATTGCATATTACGCCTCCCTTCCCTCCGCCCAGGGGCAGGTCGAGCAGGGAGCATTTCCAGGTCATCCAGGCGGCAAGCGCCCGAACGGTATCTATGGTCTCTTCCGGATGGAACCTGATGCCGCCTTTGGTGGGTCCCTTGGCGTCGTTGTACTGGACCCGGAATCCCTGGAAGACTTTCGTTGTCCCGTCATCCATGCAGACGGGAAAATTCACATGGAACTCCCGCATCGGATGCAGGAGTACGTCACGGGTGCTCCTGCTCAGCTTGAGAATGTCCGCACAGTCATTGATCTGCCGTTGAGCTATCTCGAATGGATTGCTGTGATTGTTCGTGTCCGACATACTTGCTTGTTCCTCCAGATTACGAATCAGAGCTGACGCTGTAACACTCTAAAGAACTTGAATTCTTATAGGGGAAGCAGGGCCTGGCCCTTCGCGGTTTGTCAGTGTAACCGTGAGGTGCTTTGCCATGCTTCAGCGATCCCCTTCCCGGGAGGTTCCGGTGCCGATCGAGCCTTCACAAAGCCTTTTCGCGCAATCTATATGGATGCCGAGGAGATGGAGCTTCTCTAAGAGGCTGCTCCACTCAGCTACGGATGAAGTGCCTTCTGAAGCGGGTTCGCCTCTGAGGATTCCCTCTCGTAGCGCTGGTTTCTGAAGAACGTCCCGGATTTCCTCCAATAGGCTTTTCGCATCCCGCATCACGCAGGCCGCAATACCTCGGAAATGCCTCAGTCTTGCGTTAGCGCGCCGGATTTCTTTATCCACGCACTCGGTTCGGCAATTCCTCGTTTCTCCACTTCTCATCCCGTAATTTCCCATTAGGCGATGCAATCAGCCTTCGGCACCAGGAGATTTCGCGGCCTATACCCGCAATGAGCGTGCCGTGGTGGGGAATGCGAAGAGATTTTCAGCTAAGGCATTAGTATAAAAGGGATTTATGGCTTGGGCCGGTTTGGGAACGCTATGCGGAAACGGGGGGCGCTGCTGATTCAGCACCAGTCGGAGAAGTCCCATGCATGCTGGAGAAAGCGAGAGGTGTTGGAAACACTTGAAAACATCGCCTGTGTTCAATATTTGAGCAGCCATGATGGAAATGCAGCAATAAGGGGAGAACGATCAGCCGGAAAGGGGAAGGAGACCGAATTTTTTCATTCGGTGCCTCAGTGTATTGCGGCTGATCCCGAGCACCCGGGCCGCCTTGACCTGGTTGTGGCCGCATTTTTCGAGAACTTTGGACACGAGAGTCCTCTCCACCATGTCGATAATGCTCTCATGCATTTTCTCTCCGCAAACCTGGACGAGGTCCGGGACGAGGTCATCGAGTTTTCTCTCGATGCCGGACATCAGCTCTTCTCCGGCACTGTCGGGCGCATGACCGGAATCGAACTTCAGATGCTCCTCGCGGATTACGTCGCCCGGGCAGAGCAGAATTGCCCGCCTCATGGTGTTTTCAAGCTCTCGCACGTTCCCCGGCCATGCGTATGGTTTGAGCTTGTCCACGGCGCCGGGTTCGACTCCTCGGATGGATGTCTGGTACTCCCGGGCGAAACGGCCAACGAAATAATCGATCAGTTCCGGGATGTCTTCCGGCCGCTCGCGGAGCGGGGGGAGGTGAATGGATATGATTTTCAGCCTCCAGTAGAGGTCCCCCCGGAATCTACCCTGTTGAACCGCTTCTTCGAGGTTCTTGTTGGTCGCCGCGATGATTCTTACGTCGATCCTGATGGTCTGAGAGCCCCCGAGCCGTTCGATTTCTCCGTATTGGATCATGCGCAAAAGCTTGGCCTGCATCGAAAGAGGCAGCTCTCCGATTTCATCGAGGAAGAGGGTTCCGCCATGGGCTCTTTCAATCTTTCCGATGTGAGTGCGCTCGGCACCCGTGAAGGAACCCCGCTCATGCCCGAACAGCTCGCTCTCGAACAGGGTTTCCGGAATGGCGGCGCAGTTGACGGCAAGAAACGGCTTATCTTTCCTGCGGCTGTGATGATAGATGGCGCGAGCGGCCAACTCCTTTCCCGTACCCGATTCCCCGGTGACCAGGACCGTTACGTCTTTTGCAGCTACCTGCCCGATCAGTTTGTAGACCTCCTGCATCCGCCTGTGGCTGCCGATGATCATCACTTCGTCCCCGGGAGCCGGCAAAGGCTTTGCCTCGGAAGCAGGAAAGCTCACGATCTCCTTCATGAGTCGGTTCACCTCGAGGGCATCACGCGCAAGGTCTTCCAGTTCAGCCTTGTCGAAGGGCTTCAAGATGTAGTCGTAGGCGCCGAGCTTCATGGCCTCGATAGCCGTGTCCATGGTGCCGTAGGCAGTCATTACTATGATGGGGGTCTTGACCTGGAGGTTGCGGATTTGTTTGAGCGTATCGAGTCCGTTCAGGCCGGGCATTTTGTAGTCGAGGAGAATGAGATCGAAATCTTCGGAGCCTATCAATTCGAGGGCCGCCGCGCCGTTATCGCACGAGCGCACCTCGTATTCCTGCCTGGAAAACAGGCGGCAAAGGAAGTGAAGGAGGCCCTCGTCATCGTCGACTATCAGAATTCTTCCCATTTTCATCTTACCGCTTTCCTTCGGGTTGCACCGGAATAAACAGAGAAAACGTAGCCCCCCTTCCGGGACCGCTCTTCACGCTGACCTGGCCGCCGTGTTTTTTGATTGTGCTGTAGACGATGGAGAGGCCGAGCCCTGTGCCGGTTGCTTTCGTGGTAAAAAACGGGTCAAAAAGGTTGGGAATGTTCCCATCCCTTATGCCCGGTCCCGTGTCGGCCACATCTATGCGGATGAACTCCCGCAACCGCCCCTCGACGGAAGCGGTATCGGTCCCGGCAGTTATGCTCAGTTCGCCGCCGGACCCCAAAGCTTCCAGTCCGTTCACCATGAGGTTCATAACGGCTTCCTCGAGCTGTTTCCTGTCTCCTCTGAACGGCGGCAGCGAATCCCCGATGCTTGTTTTGATGAGGGTTTCCTGCTGCCTGGCCCTCAGTCCCACCACCAGCAGGGTGTCCTCGATCAGTTCGCGGGCGTCCACCTGCACGAATACGGGAGCCTGGGGCCTTGCGAAATCTAGAAAACGATTGATCGTGGCTTCCATCCGGCTCACCTGGTTCATCGCTACCCGGAAGTCCTCCTCGTATTCGGAGGAGATCTCCATCTCGTTTTCGATGGACTGCAGGAACATCTTCAGCGAAGTGAGAGGCGTTCGGATTTCGTGGGCGACACCGGCGGCAAGCTGGCCGAGAGACGCCAACTGCTGGGAGCGGACGGCCGCTTCATGTGTCTGTTTCAATCTCTCGTCGGTTTCCTTGAGTTCCGCCTCCCTGAGGACGACTCTTTCCTCGAGCCTTTGCTGGCGATCCTGGAGTTGCCTGGCCATTTCGCCGAAAGCATCGTACAGAAGCCCTATCTCGTCGCCTCGATCCCCCGGCTCGATATGCACCGTCTCGAATTCGCCCCTGGCAAGAGACTCGGCTGCCTTGCTCAGCTTTCGAATCGGGGTGGCCACGTATCTCGAAAGCAGCCAGGCGGAAAAGAGCGCTCCAAGGCCGGATGTTGCGATAATGAGAATAAAGTGGCGTTTCAGTTCATGGACCGCGCGAAGAGCCTCATCTCTATCCTGCTCCACTACGAGGGTCCAATCGGTTCCGCCGACCCTCCTGGACGCTCCGATGACCTCGACGCCCCTGTAGTCGACGTAGGCGATCCTGCGTTTTTGCGCGCCGAAGATCGTCTTGAAACTCTCAGACTGTGCAATATTTTCGTTCAGAATTCTTTCGGGTTCCTTGTGTGCGAGGAAAGTGCCCTCACGATTTACGAGATAACACTCACTGGTCTCGCCGAGCGTTACCCGCAGGATATCCGACAGAATGGCGCCGGTTCCGACGTACGCCCGCACAAACCCTGCCACATCACCGGATTCGTCAACCAGGGGAGCAGAAATGAGAAAATAGGATTCCCTGCGATCCGAGCTCAGGCAGATGTCGGACAGGTTGAGCCTGCCGGACCCTCTCAGTACCGGCTGCGGTCCCGTGAATTTGGATTCCCGGCCGGCGGTGCTGCAGACGGTACCCCCTTCGAGAGTTTTTATCTCTATTTCGGCGTATACCTTGTATTTGCTTCTGACCAGGTTCAGGTAGGCGTTGATCTTCTTCCAATCCATCGACTTCAGGGTGGATGAGCCTGCCATCACTTCGAGATCGGCCATCCGCTCGGAAATCCACCTCTCGAGCAAAGCAGCCTTATCCTCCGCCACATTCTCGATGTGGTTCGTGGCCATGTTGAGGATGAGTTCCTCAGCTCTCCATATGGAAAGACCGCCGGCAGCGCAGAACGGCACGAGTCCGATCGCAAAGAAGAGCAGCATCAGTTTGGCCTGCAAATTGTTGATCGGGAGCATCCTGCGCAATCGATAACCTCAAAGACACTGAATTCGAGAGCCGGTTCCGAGGACATCCGGGTTTACCGACTTTCCTGTCTAGGAGGTTATAAACCTTTTGCGTCCCGATCTACAAGTTGCATGGTCCATTGGGTCCCGGATCTCCGGGTTCTTAGCGGTGAGTTTCGGATGTCCTGTTGGGTTTTTGAAGATCTATAATCGAGAAGAGAAGGCCAGCATCCGGGCGCTTCAGGAGGGGACTTCAGGCAATGCGCTGCTGAGGGAGTTTCAGTCCAACAGCACGAATCCATACCTGTTCTGTTTGTCCTCTCTCGATTGCAGAACCTCGCACGGAAAGCCCAGGCGCCTTACGGTCTTATAAACATCGATCCCAAAACTCTGGTCGCACGGCCTGATCTTCTCCGGGGTCGGGCAGGGTCCACCCTGTTGCACCGAACAGGTACGGCACAGGTTGCATGCTCTAATTGTAAAGGCGAAATAGAGGCCATCCAAAAAGGCGGCTCTCTCGATTTTGAGGAGAGCCTGGCTCAGCTTTTGAGCGTCATTTGAGTGCGCCAGAAGAATGTGGCTGTAGCTGTTGATGATTTTGGCTCTTTCTTCAAAAGAGGTGTTTCTTTGCCCGCACCGGATACTGTTCTCGGAAGAGTACTCGCAGCCCCACCTGCACTTCAGTATTGCTCTGATGTCCATAAAGACGTCATCGGGCGATATAATGGCCGACTTCAGCAGTCCTTCCTCCAGAGCCATTTGTACATACTTTTCCATTCCCTTGATTCCTCGATGGTCCGTCTTGCGGTTCGGACATGTTCTCACCATGTCGGATTTTCCTCGTCGCAACGTTTTCTGATGAAAGTCCGGCATTCAAGGATTCGATTTCATGGCCCCGCTGCGCAGCAGTTTCTGCAGGGCGTCGTCCATTTCCTTGATGGTGTAGGGCTTAGGGATT
>JAEZXS010000210.1 GCA_023442755.1 Pseudomonadota bacterium
ATTATCAACCGGCACGGAGGTACGATCCATGTGGAAAGCGAGGCCGGCAAGGAAACCGTTTTCGAAATAGCGCTTCCTTCTTGATATCAGAGAGCTTTGAGAGGGCTTTCGTCGCGTCTCGGCGAGAATACGTCGTCGATCAGCCCATATTCTTTTGCTTCTGCGCCCGACATAAAGAAGTCGCGATCGGTGTCCTTTGCGATTTGCTCCAACGGCTTTCCGGTATGCTTCACCAGTATCCCGTTCAGTTCTTCGCGGGTCTTCATGAGTTCCTGGGCGTGTATGGCGATATCCGCAGCCTGGCCTTCGAACCCGCCCATGGGCTGGTGGATCATTATGCGGGCGTGCGGCAGGGAATAGCGCTTGCCCGGGGCGCCGGCGGCAAGCAAAACGGCCCCCATGCTGGCTGCCTGGCCGATACATATGGTGGAGACTTTCGGCCGTATGTATTGCATCGTGTCGTAAATCGCCAGTCCCGAAGTCACGATTCCCCCGGGGGAATTGATATAGAACAGGATGTCTTTATCCGGATCCTCGGATTCCAGGAAAAGCATCTGGGCAATTATGACATTTGCGGATTCATCCGTGACTTCGGTTCCCAGGAAGACAATCCTGTCCCTGAGGAGTCTGGAGTAGATATCAAAGGCACGCTCCCCGCGAGAGCTGCTTTCAATGACAGTCGGAATGCGCGATATCACCTGTTTTTTCTCCCGTTTCATCATTTACGGTTCTACTTAAGAATCCAATCATGGATTGCCGCCTGGAGGGTTTGTCCTGCCAGGTAAGCACAGTGGATATCATCCTCTGGAATTTTGTCAAGTACTCCAAGAATGGTCTCTCCGTCGATCTGCGCGGCTTCATCGACCGTTTTGCCTTTTGCCAGCAAGGCTGCAACGGCTCCGCACAGCACGCTGAACCGGCACCCGTCCGTGAAAAAACTTGCTTCGACGATGTGTGTGTCTTTCACGTTGAGGAAAATTTCCATAGTTTCACCACATCGGCCGGTCACCTTTCCGCAGCAGGAGGCGTTTTCCATCCGTTTCATATATACCGCCTGCCCCGACGAAGAAGATGGCTCCCTGTCGGCCGGTTCTTCACCCCGCTTTGCCGATTGACGGTAGACCGTCCCCATCAGTTCCTGCATAGGGGTCACAATGCTATCCCTTTCTTCAGCATAATCCGGTGCGGCACACTCGTTCTCCAACGCCCCATGCAAAAGCGCGTGTAGAGGCGTGCCGCCTCGGGGCACGGTTCGCGTCCCGTCCCGGCACAGCGGCAATAAATATGCCTGGAGACGTTTCGATGGCCATATCGCGCGGGAAGCATTGGATGTGTACAGGTTTTCCGGACAGACGGGGTTCGCTTGCCGCTTGCCTGTCAGGAAGATGATGCCGGCTTCAAGAGAACAAAATGCACCCGAAAAGCAGATGCCAGGGTGCATTTTGTTCTCTAACTCGCCAGGCAAGCTGTCGGGCAGACTTTTATTCCTCGAACGAGACTCCAAGCCGCTCCCACTGCGCGTCGGCCTCGGATTCCGCGCGCGAGACTTCTTCATCGCTCCACGGCTCGATCACCAGGGATTCGGCGACCAGTTGCCAGATGTATTTCACTTCGTACCCGTGATCGGTATACTGCTTCGGCAGTCGCTTCATGAGCTGGTCGTGGCAGTTGGAGCACCCGACGACCACCACGTCGGCGCCCGCCTCCTTTATCGATCTATACTTTTCGCGCCCATGCCAGGCCGATTCATCCGGGTAGGGGCCGGGCCACATCCCGCCGCCGGCGCCGCAGCAATGCGCATTGGCCCGGTTGGGCTCCATCTCGACAAAATCATCCACGCACTGGCTTACGATCCAGCGCGGTTCTTCATAAAAGCCTTTTCCGAAATGGCGTTCGAGTTCCCTGCCGTGTTTACAGGAGTCATGCCACGTGAACTTCTTCCCCGCGTTCACACTCTTGTCCAGCTTTATCCGGCCGGATTGGATCAGTTCGACCAGGTATTCGTAAAGGTATAGATACTGAATCTCGTTTGCCGGATCCTGCTTTACGCATTCCTTCATCCCGACTCGGCAGCCGTACGATCCTCCACCGCAGTCCGGCATAATCATCCGCTTGATTCCGAACTCCTTTACGAAATCTATCTTCCGCTTTGCGAAGGTTTTGATGTATTCATAGTTGCCGGTGAAAAGTCCCCAGTCGACCGATTCCCAGTTCTCGGACGGAATGGTCCAGTTTTCCCTTGCTGCGTAGAAGATTTGCCACCACCATTTCATATCTTCGTTGTCTGCAAAGACTTCCTTGGAATTGGGAAAGAAAAGGATATCCGCTCCCTTTTTGTCGACCGGCACATAAAATCCCGGACAGCACTCCTCAGCCAGTTCCTTGCCCATGTCGGCCATAAGGAACAGGTAGTCCTCCCTGGGAATCGACATATTGTTCCCTGTTTTGAAGCAGCTTTCCGCTCCTTTGTGCAAAATACCGGGAACCTCGTTTCTCGGGCGCAGCGATTTCATATGCAGCATGATGTAGGGGATGTCCAACCCCATGGGGCACGCATGCGCGCAACGGCCGCAGCCGGTGCAGACCCATGGAAACTTCGATGCGACCACATCGTCGATCATGCCGAAGTGAAGCATGCGCAGAACTTTTCTGATGTCCCATTTTTCCATGCCCGGCGTGCCTGTGACGGGGCATCCGTTGGTGCATGTGCCGCACGTCATGCACTGCTCCAGGTTCAGCCCGGCCAGGTACTCCCGGAGGGACTTTTCCAGTCTTTTAGGAATTACAGCAGCTTCCACAATCGTCTCCTTTATTCGATTTTGATTCTCCTTGACGGGCGATGTCCTTAAAACTACACTTATCGTACGGGTTAAACCAAACTGGACCGGCGGATCAGTTCATTATCGGCAGCTCTTATCGTTCGAATTCTCTTTCAATGTGATCTTTCCAACCCTTTATTTCTTCCGGCTTTTTAGGTGTGGCATAATGGCTGCACCGGGTAAAGCAAAGTGCCATGCTGCAAGCGCTCGAAAGCTCCTGAGTCAGGGCCGCGCCTGCCGGGGCGATTTACCTGGTGCTGTCGTTCTCCGGTATTTTCGGGCACCCGTGAAACAAAGGTTTGACCGAGAATTCGGAAGCGGGCGGCCCTTAAAGTGAAGCTCTTCACAATAGCCCCGGCACCATGAGGGGCTCTCAAGAGTCCTCGTTGCTGGAATTGCGGAAAAATCGTTTCGTGCTTCCGCCGCTTCAATAAGTTGCGATCGATCCGCAAAAATCGAGCTCGCAGTCGGGTTCATGATTTCGAACGGTTCCTTTCTGTCGGTTGAACATGTCTTCGGCAAGTTCGGTGCCAACCGAATGGAATTCCGGGAGCGCATGGCCGCTCGGGATTTTGAGAGCAAAAGCTTTGGGGCCTGAGAGACGGGCGGGGGCTAAAGTGCAAAAAATTTTACAGCGGAACCGTTAAAACTGTAAAAGTGTAAAAAATTTAACAGATGAAAAGAATTGAACATGCGTGACTCAGCCATTTCCGAGAAAGATATCGAAAATTACTGGGAAACTGTCGTACGGACGATCAAGGACGGAATCATGATCGTGGATACGGCCGGATATATTGTTTCCGCAAATGAAGCGATGGAAAAGATGACTGGCTACAGGCGCGAGGAACTGGTCGGCCAGAGATGCTCGATCCTTAACTGCAGCCTTTTCAACCTGGCGAGGGGACAGGGCGGACAGCACTGGTGCGTGCTGTTCAGGACGGGAAGCCTGGACTTTCGCCGGTGTACGATAATGAGAAAAGACGGATCGTTCGTCCAGGTTCTGAAGAACGCTTCCCGGCTTCAGGACAGCAACGGCAATGTGATCGGTGGAGTCGAAATTCTTACCGATATCACGGAGATAGTCCAGAAGGACAGGGCAATCGAAGAGTTTCGCAGACAACTCCAGCCGGACATCTCGTTCCAGGGGATGATCGGCGTTTCCCAGCCGATGCTGCAAGCATTCAAGATCATGGAGAATGCGGCCCGGTCCGATGCCCCGGTGCTGCTCCTTGGCGAGAGCGGAACGGGCAAAGAGCTTGCCGCAAAAGCGATACACCGGTTGGGCAGCCGCAATAAGGGGCCGATGGTTTGCGTGAACTGCGCGGCCCTCACGGAATCCCTTCTGGAAAGCGAACTTTTCGGGCACGTGAAAGGGGCCTATACCGGCGCGTACAAAGACAGGCCCGGCAGGTTCGAAATGGCGCACGACGGGGATATCTTCCTCGACGAAATCGGTGACCTTTCTCTATCCACACAGGTGAAGCTCCTCCGGGTTCTGGAGGAAAAAACAATCGAGCGGGTAGGGGACAACAAGGCAATACCCGTCAACGTCCGAATTATCTCGGCGACAAATCGCAACCTTTTGAATCTAATAGAAAAAGGCAGCTTCCGAAGGGATTTTTATTTTCGAATAAACGTCATCCCCATCAACCTGCCGCCCCTGCGCGAAAGAGTCGGGGATATCCCGCTTCTGGCGAACCATTTCTTCCAGAGGCAGAAGCTGAAAACAGGCAAGAATATCGAAGAGATAGAACGAAGCACGATGGAAATTCTCAAAGAATATTCCTGGCCTGGAAACGTCCGTGAGCTGAAAAGCGTTTTCCAATACATTTTCGCTACCTGCAATGATTCCGTGGTGCAGCCGATCCATTTGCCGCCCGATCTTGTCAAACCGAAAACATCTTCCATACGCCCCGCTGCGAGCAATCGATCCAGGCAGGAACTCAGAAAGCAGCAGTTGATCGATGCGCTTGCCCAGGCCAGGGGCAACAAGTCCAAGGCCGCGGAAATTCTCGGAATCAGCCGTGTAACCGTGTGGAACCGCATGAAACGGTATGGACTCGCCAACGCGTAAGCCTTCTCATTCCCACCGATTCAACAATCCGTAAAAAAAAGCTCCTTCCGCTCCAGGTGTGCCCTCGGCGGCCTGGAGCCCCGTCGTTCCACTGTTGCCCGGGGCTTCTGCCCCTTCGCGGCTCTTTTCCCTTGGTCTACTCCTTGCACAAGGGCAGGCAGAACCTGTTGGTTCCGCTGTCGGTTCATACGTGCGAGTGACTGTCTTGTGCATAATTCTTGGCTTTTGCCCCAGAGCCCATTCCGATTCATCCGGATGGTGACGATTGGCCTTTCTGGGATGCGCATCGAAGGAGAGATTTGTGATGCAGGGGAAATCTGAAACGAAGCCTTATACCGGTGCCATCATGGTCGTGGGTGGAGGAATTGCAGGTGCTCAGGCGGCTCTTGATGCAGCGGAGCTGGGTTTCTACGTGTACCTGGTGGAAAAGGCTCCCTCGATCGGGGGGATCATGGCCCAACTGGACAAGACTTTTCCCACCAACGACTGCTCCATGTGCATCCTCTCTCCGAAGCTGGTGGAATGCGGACGGCATCTGAACATAAAGCTGCTCACTCTTTCCGAGGTCGAGAACGTGGAAGGGGAGGCGGGCAATTTTACCGTAACCGTCCGTGAACGGCCCCGCTATGTGGATTTCGACAAGTGTATCGCCTGCGGCATATGCTCTTCGAAGTGCCCGCGTAAAGTGGAAAACGAATTCAATGAGGGCTTGGACGCGCGTAAGGCCGCCTACGTCATGTACCCGCAGGCTGTACCGCTAAAGTACCTGATAGACGGCGAGAACTGCATCTTCTTCCAGAAGGGCAAGTGCCGGGCGTGTGAAAAGTTCTGTCCCGCCGGCGCGGTAGACCTGGAGCAGAAAGAGAAGACGCACACGATCCAGGTCGGAGCGGTCATCCTCGCCTCGGGAGCAAAACCGTTCGACCCGGGCATATTCGATACTTATGGCTACGGGCGTCTTCCAAACGTCGTCACGAGCATGCAGTTCGAGCGCATCCTGAGCGCTTCCGGACCGTACGAAGGCCATCTCGTGAGGCCCTCCGACCGGAAAGAATGCCGCAGGATCGCATGGCTTCAGTGCGTCGGGTCGCGGGATACGCACCAGGGCAGCCACGAGTATTGTTCGGGAGTCTGCTGCACCTACGCGATAAAGGAAGCTGTCATTGCGAGAGAACATGCGCGGGACGGCCTGGATGCTGCCATCTTCTACATGGACATGCGCACCTACGGGAAGGATTTCGAAAGGTACTACGAGCGGGCGCGCAATGAAATGGGGGTCCGCTTCGTACGGTCGCGCATTCACAGTGTGCGGCAGGCCGGGCCGGGCTCCGGAGACCTGCAGATCGACTATCTCGACGACAGCGGCGCGATGCAAAGCGAGGTCTTCGACCTGGTAGTGCTTTCCCAGGGCCTGGAATCGGCGGAGGGGGCAGAGAAGCTGGCCGAGCGCCTCGGAATCGACTTCAATCCCGGAGGATTTACCCAAACCTCCTGCCTTGCCCCTGTGGACACCTCCCGCCCGGGTATATTCGTGTGCGGTTTTTCGTCCGGCCCCAAGGATATCCCCTCTTCCGTCATCGAAGCCTCTGCGGCTTCGGGCGCCGGCGCCGCTCTTCTGAGCAGCGTAAGGGGCACTCTCACCACCGAAAAGACCTACCCGTCGGAAAACCCGGTCATCGGCGCCGAACCCCGCATAGGGGTCTTCGTCTGCCATTGCGGGCTGAACATCGGCAGCGTCGTCGACGTTCCCGCGGTTCGCGACTATGCCCGGCAACTGCCCGAGGTGGCTTATGTCGCCGACAACCTTTTCACCTGCAGCCAGGATACGCAGAAACTCATCAGGGAAGCCATAAAGGAAAACAACCTGAACCGGGTGGTAGTGGCGGCCTGTACCCCACGGACCCACGAACCACTTTTCCAGGAGACGATCAGGGAGGCCGGTCTGAACCGATACCTGTTCGAGATGGCTAACATTCGGGACCAGGATTCCTGGGTACACCAGGGCGAACCCGAAAAGGCCACGCAGAAGGCGAAAGACCTCATACGCATGGCCGTGGCAAAGTCTGCGCTGCTCGAACCGCTCGAGCGCATGCGTGCGGATCTCTGGCAGGCCGCTCTCGTCATCGGGGGCGGGGTGTCGGGAATGAACGCCGCCCTGAATCTCGCAGACCAGGGATTCCAAACCTATCTCCTGGAAGCAAGGAACGAACTGGGGGGGAACGCACTTAATCTCAAGCGCACCTGGAAGGGTGAAGACGTTCGTGCCTACGTTGCCGGGCTGCGCGACCGCGTTCTGAATCATCCGAGAATAGAGGTTCTGCTGGATGCGGCAATACGGAACGTCCAGGGTTTCGTCGGGCAGTTTACGACGACCGTTGAGTCCGGGGGGGCTGAACGGACCCTGCAGCACGGCGTTGCGATCATTGCATCCGGCGGCGAAGCATTCACTCCTGATCAATACCTCTACGGACGCAGCGATCGTGTAACCCGCTGGCACGACCTCGAGGACCTCTTCGAGAAAGAGCCCGGACGGCTGGAGGAGACCGAGTCGGTCGGTTTCATCCAGTGCGTGGGCTCTCGGGAACCCGATCGTCCCTACTGTTCCAAAATCTGCTGTACGGAATCCGTCAGGCAGGCAATCGAGCTCAAGACCCGAAAGCCGGAAATCAACGTCTACTTCCTCTACCGGGATCTGCGCACCTACGGACTGCGGGAGGAACTCTACACGCGCGCCCGTTCCCTCGGGATCACGTTCATCCGGTTCCCGCTCGAAGAACCGCCGGTTGTGGAACCCGTCAGCGAGAACGGCAGGGAAAAGATCTCCATCACGGTCAGAGACCACGTTCTCGGAGAGATGGTCCGTTTGACGGTGGATTATCTCAACCTTGCCACGGCGATCATTCCCAAAGGCCGGGAACTCGCGAAGTTCTTCAACGTACCTCTCAATGAGGACGGGTTCTTCCTCGAAGCCCACATGAAACTGCGGCCGGTGGAGTTTGCCGCGGACGGCATTTTCGTGTGCGGTCTCGCCCATTATCCGAAGCCGATCGACGAGTCCATCGCCCAGGCCAACGCCGCTGCTGCCAAGGCGGCAAGCGTGCTCGCGCTTCCGTTTATCGAGGTGGAGCCGGTCGTTTCCGTCGTCAACCAGGAGGCGTGCACGGGGTGCGGGCTGTGTGAGAAGTCCTGTGCTTTTGGAGCGATAAGGCGGCACGAAGTGGTCGGGAAGGGATACCGGGCAGAATCCATCCCCGCCTCGTGCAAGGGCTGCGGAGTCTGTGCCGCTTCCTGTCCCCAGAAGGCCATCGATATCGTGCACTTCAGGGACACGCAGCTCGTTGCTGCGATTCGCGCCGGCGGAGAGAGTGCCTGAAAGGGATTGCGCTGCAATCGGCAAGCTCGATGATCTGCTTGAAACAGACTGGAATATCGGCTGTTTAGCCAAAACTTAAGGAGTTCGGGAAATGGACAAGTCCTTTGAGCCCAAGATGCTCGCTTTCCTCTGTAACTGGTGTTCGTACGCGGGAGCCGATCTCGCGGGGGTGTCGCGCTTTCAATATCCGCCTACCGTTCGCGTACTGAGGACAATGTGCTCCGGCCGCGTCGATCCTCTCCACATGCTGGAAGGCTTGAAGAGCGGCTTCGACAGCGTGCTGGTGTTTGGGTGACACCCGGGAGACTGCCATTACCTGGAAGGTAATTACTACGCAATGAATCGGGTGGAAGTGATCAGGCAGCTTCTCGACATCTCGGGCATCGGGGCGGACAGGCTCCAGGTCCGCTGGGTCAGCGCGGCCGAAGGAC
>JAEZXS010000212.1 GCA_023442755.1 Pseudomonadota bacterium
ATCTACATTTCCGGGGTTATTTCGCCGACGTAGGTTTTCTTGCCTTCCTTGATTGTTACGAGGCCGACAGGTTTTTCCGCGTCGTGGGTTGCATTGATGGTCGTAGCGCCGGTTACGCCTTCGAAGCCCTTGGTTTCGGCAAGCGCCTTGGTGATGGCCTCGGGTTCAGCTTTTCCGGCCCTTTTGATCGCGTCGAGAACGATCATGTAGGAATCATACCCCAGCGCTGCGTTGACGTTGGGTTCCTTATCCGGATGCTGTTTTTTCCAGTCTTCGGTGAATCTTTTGGCTGCCGCGTTCATTTCCTTCATAGAAGGATCGTACGGGAAGGTGGTATGGATGAAGCCCTCGACCGCGTTTCCGCCGATCTCGGTGATCTTCGGGTTATCCATGGCGTCGCCGCCCATGATTTTGAAGTTACCGCCCAGTTCCTTCACCTGCTTCATAATGATGGCGCCTTCGGCGAAGTAGGAGGGGATGAAGAGGACGTCAGGCTTTTTGCTGATGATTTCGGTCAGCTGGGCCGTAAAGTCCTGGTCTCCGGACTGGTAGTTCAGGGTGGCGACCACTTCGCCGCCCAGCTTGGAGTAGGAGCGCTGGAAAAAGCTCGCCAGGCCGACCGAATAGTCGTTGGCAACGTCCACCAGGAGGGCCGCTTTTTTCAGGCCGAGGGTCTTATAGGCATATGTGGCCGCGCCGGCACCCTGGAACGGGTCGATGAAGCATACGCGGAAGATGTACTTCTTGCCCTGGGTAACCAGCGGGTTGGTGCAGGAGGTGCCGACCTGGGGCACTCCGGCTTTTTCCGCCACTTCGCCGCCGGCCATCGCCAGAGAGGACCCATAGGTGCCGATGATGGCAACTACTTTTTCCTTGTCGACGAGGCGCTTGACCGCGTTGGCGGATTCGACCTTGTCGGTTTTGTTGTCCACGACGAACAGTTCGACCTTCTTGCCGAGGATCTGCGGAGCTTCCTTGTTGGCCATCTGGAGGCCTTCGAGTTCCAACTGGCCGCCGTAGGCGTTGCCGCCGGTCAGGGGCAGGTAGACGCCGATGCGTACGGTGTCGTCCGCCGCCATGGCCACTCCCGCGAGGGCAAAGACCGTGATGAATGCCAACGTGAGCGCTTTTTTCATTGAACCTCTCCTTTGATTGGTTTTTAGTAGTTGTCCTCTTTGGCCATATCGGGAAAAGCGGTCCAAAGTCAAGAATTGTTTTTATGCAACAATTACTATCCGCAATAATATTACTCATTGAACTTGGTGCTAAAATCTGGTCCAATGCCGGCGCACCCCGCGTCCAATGCTGCAAACCGACAAATTACAATGTCGTCATCCCGGCGCCGTCATGTCTGCCGTGGGAGAGGCTTCCAGCCCGATCCTTTAGAAACTTTTCAGGTTAGCCTGAACTCATTTCCCCCAAGCTTTTCTTCGCGTCTTCGCTCCCGCGTTTCGCGGGATTCGGCGAGAGAAAAGAAAAATTTATGGCCACCCTAATTCAATTTGCTCCGCATGATCGCGGTCCCGCCTGGGCGGGACCGCTCCCACAAGTACTGGAATTACTCCGTATTTCTTAATAGTCGGTTCTTCTTCGCGGCTTGTTCCTGTTAAGTCGACGGCTATGCGCCTGGGCGGGACCACCCCCACAATGCCGAGACCATCCTCCAGTCCCGTGAGAACTACCTGTAAACCGGAAACCTCCGAGCCAGGGTTTCGACCTGCTGCCCGATGGTTTTCAGCATATCGGCATTGTCCCTGTTCACAACCGCCGCGTCGATCAGCGTGACGATTTCGGCCATTTCCCCGCCGTCCATCCCGCGGACGCTGACCCCGGAAGTCCCGAGCCTCACGCCGCTGACGGCCCCCGGGGTTTCCGCATCGCGCGGTATCGCGTTTCGATTGGCAACGATTCCGACCGACTCCAGCACCTTCTCCGCTGTGCCGCCGTTTACCCCTCTGGCCGCAAGATCGATCACAACCTGGTGGTTTTCGGTCCCTCCGGTCACGATCCGGTATCCTTTCGCGGCCAGCTCCGAAGCGAGCCGCACGGCGTTTTTGAGCGTCTTCTTCTGAATTTCGACGAATTCCGGGGTCTGGGCCAGCTTGAAGATAACCGCCTTGGCGGCGAGCACGTTTACGGGGCTGGTTCCCTGGCAGCCTGGAAAAACCGCGCTGTCTACCTTTTTCCCGTATTCTCTTTTACTGAGGATGATTCCGCCTCTTCCGCCCAGCATCGTCTTGTAACTGGTAAAGGTCACGAAATCGCAATAAGGCACCGGGCTTGGAATCACCTTCGCGGCCACCAGTCCGGCGATGTGCGCCATGTCGGCAAAAAGATAGGCCGAAACGCTGTGTGCGATTTCGGCCATTTTTTCATAGTCTATCAGTCGAGGATACGAACTCGCTCCGGCAACGATCATCTTCGGCCGGAATGTTTCCGCCATCGACCGCACCTCGTCGTAGTCGATCAGCTCAGTCTCCCGGTCCACCTTGTAGTGCGCGAAATCGAAGCACTTGCTGGTTATCGACGCTCGGTGCCCGTGGGAAAGATGCCCCCCGTGCGGGAGACTCATCGATAGGATCCTGTCCCCGACCTTGAGGACGGAAAAATACACGGCAAGGTTTGCGCTGGAACCGCTGTGAGGCTGCACGTTGGCGTATTCGGCCCCGAAAACCTCCCTGCACCGGGAAACCGCAAGTTCCTCCACGCGGTCGGCATAGACGCAGCCGGCATGAAACCGCTTGCCCGGATACCCCTCTATCGTCTTGGTGTTGAAGACCGACCCGAGGGCTTCCATGATCGACCGGGGCGAATGACTCTCCGCCGCAATGAGATCGATCGTTCCCTCCAGCCTGGCTTCCTCCTTCCGGACAAGCTCGGCAATTGCCGGATCGTCCTTGATCAAACTATGCATGTATTCGCTTCCTTATTGCTCTGGCAGCATGCTGCCACGAACTGCAAAAGTGTGTGGACTTGCTGCGCTGCACCCCAAGTGAGCCACGCTCCCGGCAAAGCCGGGACGGGGCGAAGGGGGTGTGGGGGACGCAGTACCCCACGCTTTTGAAAGGTTTTGGCGGTTATGCCGCCAGCTTGTACCGGATGCGCAGGACGCCGTCCTCGAAGCTGGTCGAAATAATACGAAACCGGCCTATTTCGCCGGTGGATTTCACATGCGGGCCGATGCACGGGCAGGCATCGTAGTCGCCTATCCGGACGATCCGGATATTATCCCCGGCATCTTCGGGCAGCCGTCCCAGGTTGAACGTCTTTTCGGCCTCCGCCCTCGGCATGAAGTCTTCCGTAACCGGCAGGTCGGCATCGATGACTTCGTTGATGCGCTTTTCGAGTTCCGCGGTTTCTTCGTCCCGCAAGGGCCGGTCGAAATGGTAGTCGAGCTTCGATTTTTTCTTTTCTATATGCGCGCTGAAGCACCGGCCGCTGTGAAACATCCTGTCCATCGTCTGGTTGGCGATGTGTTCGGCCGAGTGCATCTTCGGGTCGTACTGTTTCTCGCTCATCGGGTTCCCTGTTCAATTGCCGTGGCTTATCTGACCTCGAATCCGGGCGGAGCCTCCATATTTGACGCTCGAATCGGACCGGTCCGTTTCTCCCGTCGTGGCGCAACCCGCCAGGATGACCAACATCATGAGGAATGTGAAAACCGTTTTCATTGGATTCCCTCATAGTAAGTCACGCGTGAGCGTGACGCAGGGGGTGTGGGGGCTGCGGTCCCCACGCTTTTGACGCCTGCCGCCGTGACACCAGCATGAAGCCTACTCGCTCATCGCCTCCCGGAAAGCGGTCAGGGCGCGGTCTATGTCTTCCGGCGCTACCTGGTAGTGGGTGACGGCCCGGAGGCGCCGGGGTCCGCTTGGGTTTATCCGGACGCCGCGCGAGGCCATCCTTTCGGAGAGCTGCCTTGGCGTCATGTCTTCCCGTTCCACTTCCAGGTAGAGGATGTTCGATTTTATGAGTTCCGGGAAAGCCTTGAGGCCGTCTATTTTTGCGATTCCTTCGCCCAGCCTGCGGGCATTTGCGTGGTCTTCGGCCAGGCGGTCCACCATTTCGTTGAGTGCAACGATGCCGGCTGCGGCGATGATGCCGGCCTGGCGCATGCCTCCGCCGACCTGCTTGCGGATGCGGCGCGCCTTTTCGATGAAGTCGCCCGGGCCGCACAGGAGGGACCCGACGGGAGCGGCCAGGCCCTTGCTGAGGCAGAAGGACACCGAATCGGCGTCCGCAGTCAGTTCGCGAACGTCGAGGCCCTGGGACACGGCGGAGTTGAAAATGCGCGCTCCGTCCACGTGGACGGCGAGCCCGTACCGGTCGGCCAGTTTCCGCACCCGGTGCATGTAGTCGGGGGTGAGCGGGCTGCCGTTGCAGCGGTTGTGGGTATTTTCGAGCGCGATCAGGCGAGTCCGCGGGTGGTGCACGTCGTCCGGGCGGATGGCGGCTTCGACATCCGGAAGGTTCAAGGTGCCGTCCTGTTCGTTGCGGATGGTGCGCGGCTGAATGCCGCCGAGGGCGGCCATCCCGCCGGCTTCGAACTGGAACATGTGGGCCATGTCGCCCAATATGGCTTCGTCGCCTCTTGCGCAGTGGGTGAGAACTCCCACGAGGTTGCTCATCGTCCCGGAGGGGACGTAGAGAGCGGCCTCCTTGCCCATGCGTTCGGCGGCGATTTGCTGCAGTTTGTTGACGGTCGGGTCTTCACGGAACACGTCGTCGCCGACTTCGGCTTCCGCCATGGCGCGGCGCATTGCGGGCGTCGGCCGGGTAACCGTATCGGAGCGCAAGTCTACGATATGCATTAGATTTCTCCCTTGGTTTCCTATGAGAAGAGCGGGCCGGCGGGGTCCCGCAAGCCCGGGGACACATTATACTGGCACGGGAATTCTTAGTGAATAGCTATTCTTGCGGATTTGAGAGATAAATCTGGGAAATACAAGCGGAAAAACCGCCCTGCAGGGTCCGGTCACAGGGCCAGCGCCATAAAGGCGACCTTGAAGGGCAGGTGCGGGTATTCGGCGGTCTCCGTTTCCTCGAAGCCGATGTTCCGGTACCATGCCTTCAGGTCGTGCTGGTCCGAGATGATGCCGATTTCGACCCGTTCGGCCCCCTGCGAACATGCCCGGTCTAGGATGTGGTCGACGAGCGCTTTCCCGAACCCCTTGCGCCTGAATTCCGGCAGGACGGCAAGCCTTTCGAGGTAGCAAACCTCGGGCTGCACCTGCTGGAGTGCAACGCAGCCGCAGGGAACCCCGCGATGTTCCAGGA
>JAEZXS010000283.1 GCA_023442755.1 Pseudomonadota bacterium
GATGCCTTTTTCGCAATCGGAAAAGAACTGCTCGTCGCGGAAAGTCCGAAGGAGATAACGGATTATCTTCAGAGGATGTCCCACGATCAGCGGGCGGAAATAGGCGAGCGCGCACGAAGGAGGATCCTCTCGGGCCACACCGCGGCACATCGCGCCGCGGAACTGGAGGACTATGCGTATGCCCTTCTAAACGGCGGCCCCCTCTCCTGCCGGAAGAAGAAGGCTTCCCTCTGCGCCGGATAACCGTACGAAAAGAATCCGACGATGGCTACATTTTTTCTCATCAGGCACGGCAACACGGATATGGTTGGGCGGGTGCTCACAGGAAGGACGCCCGGTATCCATCTCAATGAAGAAGGCCGCGCCCAGGCGGAGTCCCTTGCCCTGCGACTTGCCGGAATCCCCCTGACATGCATATGCAGCAGCCCGCTGACACGGACCAGGGAAACAGCCGCCCCGATTGCACAACGCAAAGGGCTCACCGTCGAAATCCATGAGGGCCTGACGGAGATCGATACAGGCGAGTGGACAGGCACGCCCATTCCCGACATGTCGGGCTCGCCCGAATGGGAACATTTCAATTCTTTCCGCACCGGAACGCGGATTCCGGGCGGGGAAACGATCCTGGAAATCCAGAAACGCATGGTAGACGAAGTGGAAAATCTGCGCAGACGCGACCCGGAAGGAGTCTTCGCCCTCGTGAGCCATGCCGATCCGATCAAAACCGTTCTGGCCTATTACCTGGGGTTCCCATTGGATTTCTGGAGCCGGATCGCCATCTCCCCGGCATCTGTCAGTGTCCTTGCCGTCAACGACTACGGCCCGTCCGTCCAATGTCTGAATCATACCGGCGAACTCGCACTGTAGCGTCGAATCACTAAACTCGTCAGAACCAGCTACTGCCGATTTAAATTCAAAGCATGAGCTAATTCTGTAACTTCGAGCATATTTCCTTACAAATAATCAAACTCTACAAAAAGTCTCTCGCGCTCGACCAGTAAGAGACTATAAACACTATTGGTGTGATGACTTCTTGTCAGCGTGGATGACTTAAGTTGCATTCACCATTCTTCTTACTACGTAATATTTCCTAATTCAAATCTATAATAACATAAAATATTGATTTACATATCTGTTGTCAATGAAAGGAATAAACACAAAAACCACATATTCTATTTGACACCTAACTCCTACGAAGGTATTCTTTGCTCGATCTATGATAGAATTTTGATACGAGGCCATAGCTCAATACCAATAATTTCTCCATTCCTTACCTACAATCTAGCTATACGACGCTCCAGAATGAGTTTTGAACTCAGAATTTGGACGAGCGCTGGACTCCACGTTCGTTTCTAAATAACTGAGACGCAGGCAATTAACACTTTCTCTCTTTACGAGTGGTCCTATTTTCGCCTTCTCGCTTCTAAATTACCAGTTGGAGAATGCGATGGCTCGGCTAAGAAAAGTAAATTTGGCATCTTTGGTTGTTTTCGTTTTTCTCTGCAGTCTTCTCCTTGCCTTTTTATCTTCCTCCGATGAAATTCCGGTAATCAGCCTGAAAACAAACCCGGCACCGAACTTTGCTACTATCCCGATTCCTTTTTCGCTAGTGGAGCAAGGCACCTCCAAGTACAGGGCATTGACCGCCGGGGCGGTATTGGACATCACCCAAGAAGGAGAACTCTACTATTCTCTATCCACCAATGACGCCAAGGTGCTGCAGATCAAGGAAACGCTAGCTGAACCGGCAATTTCAGAGGTTCAAGGGACAGTGGCTTCGGCAGGCTCGGGAGGCTATCTTGGAACCCCAGGCTCTGAGAGCGTCTTCCGGATTCCACTCTACGATAGCGTGAATTTTATCCCGGTTTATGACGGAATCACCCTGAATATCCAGGCAGCAGGAAAATACTTCAATAAGTGTTTTCGCCTGGCTCCTTTTGCTTCTTCCGAAACCATCCAAGTATTGGTTGAAGGGGGCACGCGCATAGACGTTCAGGACGGCGAACTCCAGATCGAAACAGCGGGTGGGATCGTCAGGGCTCTCAAGCCTATAGCCTTCACTGAAACGGAAGGAGAGAAGGAAGATGTCGAAATCACTTACACGGTGGATGGCAATGTGTATGGTTTTGCCCTGGCGCCATATGATTCGTCCAAACAGCTTACCATAATCCAAACAGTCTCTGCTGAGCTAAACCAAAGTACCCCTCTCGATTTTTCTCCCGCCCTGGCGGTGGATGCCGATGGAAATCTATTTGCAGCAATCAAGAGCTTAGGGCCGGATCGCCCTTTGAGTGCCGGAATTTTCGACCTCGCCGGGTCGCCCGGGGCTGCCGAGTTGTTTATAGGCAAATATAACAGCAGCGGCGGACTCCTTTCGGCCGGGTTTCTGCGCGGAATTGCGCTGGAAGGGCCAATCGCCGTTTCCGTCGATGCAAATGGCAATCTGTATATTGCCGGAAGCACGGATTCCGAGGATTTCATCGTTTCGAGCACAGCTTATGACAGCACCCATCACGGACTTGAAGATGTCTTCATCCTCAAGCTGGACGGGAATCTTCGGCAAATCCTTGCATCGACCCTGCTTGGCGGAAATGGCAAAGACATGGCTGACATTGTAGCAGTTGACGTGCATGGAAATGTTTATGTGGCAGGAAGAACACTCTCGTCTGATTTCCCTTTCACCTCATCTGTCGTCGATACCACCCGCAGTGAAAAGCCATTCCTGGCAAGGTTTGAATCTGAGCTGCAACATCTTTTCGCGTCCACATCGCTGGCCGACCTCCAAATACTCAAGGCCAATGGCATCAGCTTCGATGTCGACGGCAATGTACTGGTGAACGGGACCGGTTTAGAAGGATGGCCCAGTCGTTTAGACTCTCTCCTGGATCGAGATTTATTGACCATAAAAACGCAGCCAGGGGTCAATAGCAGTCCGATGGTGCCCGATGCAACCCCTTCAGGACAAACAGCATCAAACGTAAGTTCTAGTTCCACATCAGACAAATCTCAGGACCACTCAGGTCCTGGCTGGCGTTTTGCCAACGCCCCACTAATCAGCATTCAGAGGGCAAAAGGTTATTTTGCATCAATTGGAGGGAAGAAAACGGCAGGGACTCTCAAGTCCGGGGGGGCCGGGGTTCGGTTGTTCGCCGCATCGGCTGTATCGCCGGAAATCAGTGAACTAGCCCGGGCTCTTTTTTATGATCCTCAGCACATCTTTGATTATGTTCACAATCATATCGACTACGTACCGTACTACGGGTCTTTGAAAGGGGCTACCCTTACTTATCTCGATCGCAGCGGCAACGATTTTGACCAGGCATCATTGATGATCGCACTTCTGCGGGCCAGCGGCTACTCCGCAGAATATGCGCTTTGTGAAGTCGTAGTATCCGGTTCACTCATGGCAAACTGGTTAGGCGTCGACCAGACGAAGCCCGCAATCGAGACC
>JAEZXS010000310.1 GCA_023442755.1 Pseudomonadota bacterium
TCGGCGCCCTGCTTATGCGGGAAATCATCACCCGATACGGCCGCCGCAATCTCGGTATCCTGTGGGTGTTCGTGGAACCGATGATATTCACCCTGGGTGTCACCATATTATGGAACATATTCGGTCATTCCACTCACGGCAGCGGGCTTTCCGTTACCGCGTTCGCCTACACCGGGTATTCCACCGTCATGCTGTGGCGAAATGCCGTGGCCACCTGCGGCAAAGCCATCTGGCCCAATAAGGGACTTCTTTTCCACCGAAACGTGAAGTGCCTGGACCTGTTCTACTCCCGCGTCATCCTGGAAATTGCCGGAGGGACCCTATCCACTATCTTTATCGGGATTGCACTCGTAGGCTGGGGCTGGATCCCTCCACCCGAGGACCTTCTGCTGATGGTCTGCGCATGGCTGCTACTGATGTGTTACACCTTTTGCATCGGGACCGTCGTTGGAGCTCTCTCCGAGCGGTGGGACTGGTTCGATCGGCTCTATCATCCCGCAATGTATTTCTACCTCGGCATATCCGGTGCCTTTTTCCTGGTCGAGTGGCTGCCTGAATCCGTCAGACCGGCGGCTCTCTGGGTCCCCACAGTCCACATCACCGAAATGCTGCGCCACGGATATTTCGGACAGGCCATCCGCACCCACGAGGAGCCGGGTTATCTGGCAGCGGTGTGTCTGTGCCTTTTCTTCACAGGCCTTCTGCTTGCGAAATACACCGAGATCAAGGTGGGAGAAGAAGAATGATCCGGGTTGAGAATGTCTCGAAGGAATACCTTACCCGCAGAGGCGCCCGGAGGGTGCTGGATAACATAAACCTGGAGGTTGCCCCGGGGGAAAGGATCGGCATTCTCGGGCTGAACGGAGCAGGGAAATCTACCCTGGTTCGTCTTATCGCCGGGGCCGAAATGCCCACGCAGGGAAGAGTCGTCCGCTCGATGAGCGTTTCCTGGCCGCTGGCTTTCAGCGGCGGCTTCCAGGGGAGCCTGACGGGGTTCGACAATCTGCGGTTTGTGTGCCGGATTTACGGCGCGGATTTCAAGAGAGCCCTGCCCTTCGTGGAAGAGTTTACCGAGTTGGGACGCTATTTTCGAGAGCCGGTAAAGAAATACTCCGCAGGCATGCTTTCCCGCCTTGCGTTCGCACTCTCCCTTGCCGTCGAGTTCGACTGCTATCTCATCGACGAGATCATCGCAGTGGGGGACCGTCGCTTTCACGAAAAGTGTAAATATGAACTGTTCGAAAAACGGAAAGACAAGGCCATGATCCTTGTCACTCATGCGATAGAGTTCATCCGGACATTCTGTCAGCGCGCCTGCGTTCTGAAAGCCGGCAGAATGCAGATGTTCGAAAAAACGGAAGATGCAATTGCCTACTATATCGAGGAGGCTTTCAGAGCCCCCCAGCTTTTCTGAGTCCTTTTTATCCGGCTTCAATCGATGAGGGATAGTAGATGGGAAGAGAAAAGAAAAAGTTGAAGGTGTTGATGGAACTGCGCCCGGCCCTGGAAGGATTTGCCGGGATTCCCCAGGAAACTCGACTGCTGTTTTCCTCTTTCAACAGGCTTGAAAAAGTTGAAGCAACAGGCCTGATCATTCACCCTATCCGCAGGCTCTGGCCCGGGCTTCATCAAAAAAGAATTTCATGCCTCATGAGGCCGCACAGAAGAGCGCACCGGCTTTCACGCATGGCTCTTTCGGTCAAAACGGACCCGATAAAAGACTGGTGGGCACGTCTTCATCATATCGTCACGAAGAATCTGAACGTCTCATGGTATTCCCTCCTGGCAAATCTGGGCATAGGCATTCGCATATTCGACTTCGATGCGACCGATTTTGGAGACTTCATCTGGCAATCGGCTTTCGCGAAAACGCTCCCCGCCAGGGAATATGAGATGGTTCGCAATGGCCGCTATGCAAGCATCCAGCCGTCGTGGGAACTGCTGAACAAGGTATCTATGAACAGGATGAGAATGGTTGGACCCGGGCTTGACAGTCTCAAGCTGAACACGCGTAAATACGATATTTTCCTTGCACAGACGCCCTTTCCCTGTTCGGTTGCTTATCGAACCCAGCTCGTTGTCCGCTACCATGATGCGATCCCCATATTCCTGCCGCACACCATAAGCAACAGTAGGATACATCAGCATGTGCATATGGCAAACCTGATAGCGAACTACAGACAGGGGCTGTTCGCCTGCAACAGTGAGGCAACCAGGTCGGACCTCCTGAAAATCTATCCGCAGCTTGAGAGCCGTTCGGTTGTCATTCCCGACATAGTCTCGCACGAGTACTACGAGGAAACGGGAGCCACAGCCTACCTGGCCAACATTATCCGCAACCACATCTGTCCCGATACGGAGCCGAAATTCCTGACCTCGCGCGAGAAAGAAAATTTTTACCACAGGCACCTGGGCCAGGCTCCTCCGCGATACCTGCTGATGGTTTCCACGCTTGAACCGCGGAAGAACCACTCCAAGCTCATTGCCGCGTGGGATTACCTCAAAAACCACGGGATGAGCGACCTGAAGTTGATTATCGTCGGCGAGCGGGGGTGGGAGTACACACGTATTCTCGAAGCCATGGCACCCTGGCAGCAGCGCGGGGAACTGTTCCATCTGCACCGGATCCCTTCCGGCCATCTGCGGGTGCTCTACAGGGGGGCCGATGCGGTGATCTGTCCCTCCGTTGCTGAAGGCTTCGATTTGAGCGGCATCGAGGCAATGCTGTGCGGCGGCGCCGTTGTCGCATCCGATATTCCCGTACACCGCGAGATATACCGGGACGCCTGCCGGTACTTCAACCCCTATTCCTCCCTCGACCAGGCAAAGGCAATCGAGAACATCATCCATCCCGAAAAACGCGGGCAAAGACAGGAGCTGATCGAAGCCGGGCTCAAGCACGCGGTGCGATATAAACGGGAAAACATCGAACCGTACTGGCACGAGTTTTTTGAAAAGATCCGGGCCGGAGAATTCAATACATCCACGGTCAAAGTATTCGTTTCCAGGTTCAAGGGCGACGCCAAGCCCGCCGTTCTGCCCGAGTTGAGTCCATATAGCGCCCGATCCAAAGCCAACGGCAGCAGCAGGAAGGGAACGGGTGAGATGGAAATTCCCAGGGTTGACGGTGTGAAGGAGCAAGAACCGCAGGAATCGGGATGGGCCTGAGCCATTCTCATGCAGGAAGCGAAACCAAACGGAGGGAAAGCTCATGTCCAACTCCCTGAAATCTGTCCCCAATGTACGCGTCGATCGAAAGGCCCCCTCTGATTCGCTGGAAAGAATGAAGGAGTTCACAATCAAGGTCGGAAGCGCCCTCGGGCAGGTGTTTGGACGAAAGTTTAACTCCGGCAACAGCAAGGCTTTTTCCAAAAACATGCAGCCTGACAACGGCGCCGTCCAAATGAGCTGCCCGGGAAGGATTTCCGTGCTCGATGCCAGGCATTCCCAGGCTGAGTGGAACAACTTTGTTGCCGGCTTTTCAGCGGAACTCGTGAGGGAAGTTTATCGAGGTCTGCTCGGCAGGGAACCCGATGAGAAAGGGCAGGCAGCATACGAGGCGCTTCTTGTCAGGACCAACAAACTTGCCGCTGTACTGGCGGAAGTGATCTGCTCCGTCGAGTTCTGGAAAAGGACCTTGGAAAGCAATTCCAGTCAGGTCGTTCGACAGATGTTCCTGGGACTCCTGGGCAGGGAGCCTGGTCGGGAAGAAGTGACGGTCCTTTCCGCAAAACTCGCCGGCACCCGAGATTTGGCCGCCGTGCTGGCGGATGTCGCACTATGCGGAAACACATGGGAGAACATGTGCAGCGCCCATTCCGAGAGGCTGGTGCATGAATCCTTTCGAGGACTGCTCGGAAGGAACCCGGAAGAAAAAGGATTGCAGTTGTATGGCGGACAACTCAAATCCTCACACAATCTGGCTCATTTAATCAGCACGCTGGTCGACTCCCGGGAATTCAGCCTCCAGTTCTCGAAACGGAGAAAGTTGCCCAATCCCGCCCGCTGGTTCACCGATCCGTGCTATGTATTCTTACATATCATGAAGACTGCCGGGACTTCCGTACAGAATCACCTGATAGACTGCTTTGGACGGGATACGATTTATTACGAGTATCAGGATTTCCTGCACACCCATGCACCAGGAGAACTGGCAAGGTTCAACGTGTTCGCCGGACACTTTAACTATGATTCGCTGAGGTTCATACCAAGGCAGACATTATCGATATTCACTTTTCTGCGGGAACCCAGGCAGAGGCTTCTTTCCCTGTATTACTATCTGCGCGCGCACGACGCCGGTCACAGGCAATCCGGCAGGCATGCGGAACTAGCCAACCAGTTGGACATCGAAGAGTTTTTCGAATGCCCGGAAATTCGCGGTGATGTCGTCTTTGAGGATCATATGTGCATGGCGATCATGGGTCGGAGCCAATGGCGCAAATGGCTGTCAATGCTCGCGGAAACACGTGATGCAAAGGCGTATGCGGATATGATCGAAACGATCATCCGCCCTGAGATCGTAAAAAGGTTGCAGGAATTCGTCTTCATTGGGCTGCAGGAAGATTTCGAAGCGTCGATTCAACTCCTCTTCCGCACTGTACTGAAGGCTCCCCCCCCTTCAAAGGTAAGGGCCGATCACAGCCTCGCGCTATTGATGAGCAAGAACACGAACTTCAAAAAGAGCATGAAGAAGCAGCCGATGACGCCTCGCCTTGATTCCGCCATGGAGTTTTTCTACAAGCTGGACAAGGTGGTTTATGAAGAGGGGAGGAAGATCTATACGGAGCGGCTGGCAAAATATAATCCCCCAGCCTCGAGTGAAAAACACGTCAATCCACGCCGAACAATACCGACGCCCCACCACCAAGCATGATTTTTCCTTGCGGAGTCGCACAACCGTTTCGGCTCCGGACGGAATCCAGCTTGATAACTTTCTTTCGTCAACCAACCCTGGAGAAGAACCGGTGGAAAGAGATGATGTAGCATTGGCGGATACGCTCATGGCAAGCCGCCCGGAATCGGGCAATCATTCCGGGTTTGAAGTGGGATGCAATGATTCGCAGGTTTCCTATGAGACAAAAACCCGCTCACCCCAGTCAACGATCACCGGTTTGCAACTTCCGGCCCTTTCAGTATGCCCCGGCGAACCGCAGCAAAATTCCGGGAATGGCGCCGGCGGCGGATTGCTCTGGAAACTCCTGTTGCGCTTTTATGCCGCGCCGATAGCCCAAGCCGTCTATGAAGGTATAACAGGGCTTCGCCCCGATGGAGAGGCAACCACGGAATATGCAAAGAAACTTGTGGAATCCCGCAATCTTGCCGGCATGATTGCCGATATGCTCTCATCCGATCGGTTCCGGTCCAGCATCCGGAATGCGAACCTGCCGGAACTCGTGAGAGAAATTTCCGTAGGCCTTCTTGGCCGGGAACCGGACCAGGAAACCGCTCAGGCTTATACGTCCATTATTTCCGAGCACGGCGAACTTTCTGCAGTCCTCGCAAGAATCGCTCACTCGGACCAATTTTGGTCGGAAATTCTGGGTACACGCGCCGATCAATTCGTCCAGGAAATATATCAATGCCTGCTTGGGAGAAAACCCGACCCGCGCGGCAAAGCCGCCTATTCCAGCCTGATCAGTGCAACCGGCGGCTTAAGCGGCACTTTGCGCGCGCTTCTCAATTCCGGCGAGTTCGAAAAACGCGTCATGAAATTCAGGCGATTGCCCAACCCCTCAGTCAGATTCGGTGAGCCCTGCCCGGTTTTCCTGCATATTCAAAAGACGGCAGGAACATCCATGCAGAACCACCTGCGCGACTGCTTCGGTGAACGGCTATTTTCGGAGCACAGTGATTCCCTGTTTCAGTACGCGCCGGGTGAGTTGTCAGTCTACGATGCCTTTGCCGGCCATTTCAATTTTGATTCTCTGAGATTTATTCCAAGACAGACTCTATCGATATTCACATTTCTCAGGGAGCCCCAAAAGAGGCTTCTTTCCCTCTATTACTTCCTGCGGGCGCACGAACCCACCGCCAAGAATTTCAACAAGGAAATGGAATTCGCCAATAAACTGGATATAGAGGATTTTTTCGAGCATCCACATATCCGTGCGCGCTTTACAGTGTGGAACCACATGTGCTGGGCGATAATGGGCCAGAGCCAATGGCAGAAATGGTGGGTCTTGCTGACCGAAAAGAAAGACCCGGATTCGATTGCGGATATTATTGAAACGACAATCCGCCCGGCAATCCGGGAACGACTGGAGGAATTCGCCTTTGTCGGGCTTCAGGATGATTTCGACAGATCGGTCGAACTCTTGTTCCGCACCGTGTTGCATAAGAAACCTCCCGCCACGATACGGACTGACCACAGCCTCGAACTGCTCATGAGTACACAGGCAGATTTCAAGAAGAACATGGAAAAGCAGCCGCTGACGCCTCGCCTTGACGCTGCTTTGGAATCTCTCATTCAGTTGGACCGGGTGGTTTATGAAGAAGGGAAAAAACTCTATGCGGAACTATCGGCCGAGACTGATTCCGCGCAAAAAAACGAGGTTCCCTCCAAACGCTTTCGTGCCCATATCCGCAAAGCATCCATCCCGGATATCGTACGGGAAATCAGCATCGGGCTCTTTGGCAGGGAACCCGACGAAGAGACGGTCCGGGCCTACACAACCATCCTTTCGGCACAGGGGGGACTTCCTGCGCTTGTTTCCAAGATTGTTCGCTCGGATGAGTTCTGGGCAGAGATCCTTGGTTCCCGTTCCGGTAAATTCGTAGAGGAAATGTACCACAGCCTGCTTGGAAGAGACCCGGATCCAGGTGGTCTGACAACCTATTCCGGTTTGATCGGCACAACCGGGAGCTTGAGCGGAACTCTGGATTCACTGATCGAATCCGAAGAATTTACCAAACACACCGCAGGTAGAAAACCCATGCAGCATCCTTCTGAAACGGAGGGTGAACCCTGCGCGGTATTTTTGCATATTCAAAAAACCGCAGGAACTTCCCTGCAGAACCATTTGCGTGATTGCTTCGGTGAAAAGCTTTTTGCGGAACACGACGACTCTTTGTATAGGCATGCCCCCGGGGAGTTGTCCGCTTATGATATTTTTGCAGGTCATTTTAATTATGATTCACTGAAGTTTATTCCCAGGCAGACACTATCGATATTCACTTTTCTGCGGGAGCCCCGGGCAAGACTCTCCTCTCTCTACTATTTCCTGCGTGCGCACGAACCCACGGCCGAGAATTTCAACAAGGAAATGGAACTGGCCAATTCTTTGAACATCGAAGACTTTTTCGAGCATCAATATATCCGCAATCACTTCCCGTTTTGGAACCATATGTGTTGGGCGATCATGGGCCGGAAACAATGGCTGGAATGGCGGCAATTGCTTGCGGAAACAAAAGACGAAAGCACGATTGCGGAGACCATGGAAAGGGTAATCCGACCCGCTATTCGAGACAGGTTGGAGGAATTCGCATTTATCGGACTTCAGGAAGATTTCGGCAGATCGGTCGGACTCCTTTTTCGCACTGTTCTGCAAAAAGAGGCTCCCACTGCCATTCGAACCGATCATAGCCTCGACCTGCTGATGAGAACGCAGCCCAATTTCAAAAAGAGCATGGAAAAGCAGCCTCGGACGCCTCGCCTCGATGCCGTCCTGGCGCCTCTCATTCAACTTGACAGCGTTGTCTACGAGGAAGGTAAGCAATTGTATACGGCGCGTCTTGCCGATCCTGAATCCCATACCGGGCAGCCGCTTCCATTGGATCGATTCCGGGCCAAAATACGACATGCCTCCGCGCCGAAACTGGTGAAGGAAATCAGTGTCGGTCTTCTTGGACGTGAACTGGAAAAGGACACGACCCGGGCTTATGCATCTATTCTGTCGGAAGAGGGAGAACTGTCGGCGATACTTGCCCAAATTGTCAAGTCCGATGCGTTTTGGTCGGAAATCCTGTCGACCCGTTCCGGCATGTTAGTCCAGGACCTGTATCGCAGCCTGATGGGAAGAGAACCGGACTCGGGCGGTCTGGAGATCTATTCCAGACTGATCACCGCCACCGGGGGGTTGAAGGGCACGCTGGATGCTTTTGTAGAATCGAGTGAGTTCACGGAACGCGTAATGAACCGCAGACAAATCCCGCATCCGGCCGTAAAATACAGCGAACCCTGCTGGATATTTCTCCATATGCAAAGAACGGCCGGGACCTCCATTCAGAACCATCTGCGCGAAAGCTTCGGCGATAAGTTTTTCGCGGAACATGGCGATACCTTGTACAGGCATGCTCCCGGGCGGTTGTCCTGCTATGATGTTTTTGCCGGTCATTTTAATTTTGACTCGCTGAGGTTTATTCCCAGACAGAGCTTATCGCTGTTTACCTTTCTGAGAGAGCCGAAGGAGAGACTTCTCTCGCTCTATTACTTCCTGCGTGCACATGAACCCGGCGCTGATAACTTTGATCTGCAAATGGATCTGGCTAATCGATTGAACGCCGAGGACTTCTTCGAACATCAGCATATCCGCACTCTGTTTCCATTCTGGAACCATATGTGCTGGTCGATCATGGGGCACAGACAATGGCAGGAATGGTTCTCGACACTGGCACAGGCAAAAGACACAAACACCACTGAAAAACTCATCGAAGAAAAGATCCGCCCGGCAATCGTACGAAGGCTGGAGAAATTTGCCTTTATCGGGCTTCAGGAAGATTTCGACAGCTCAGTTCAACGGCTTTTCCGGATCATGGGGCAGGAACCTCCGGCAACGATGCGGACCGACCATAGCCTCGAACTGCTGATGAGTACACAACCGAATTTTAGAAAAAGCATGGAAAAGCAGCCCGAAACGCCTCGCCTGGGGTCCGTCCTGGAATCTCTAATCCAGTTGGACAGAGTTGTTTATGAGGAAGGGAAAAGGATCTACGCGGAGCGGATGTCAAAAAGTGATTCTGAACCGCCTAACCCACGAGTCGATATATGGACAGAATCTGTGGAGACTCATTCCGATCGGTTCGTAATGGATCTGTACCGCGGTCTGCTTGGCCGGGCTCCCGATCCGAGCGGACTGAAGGCGTATTCAGAACTGATCAGCGCTACCGGAAGACTGAGCGATACGCTAAACGATCTTGTCGGCTCTAATGAGTTTTCACAGCGTTTCATTGACCGCAGAAAGCTGGTCAATCCTGCCGGCAGGTACGGCGAGCCGTGCGTGGTATTTCTGCACATTCAAAAAACCGCAGGGACATCCATTCAGAACCACTTGCACGAATGCTACGGGAAAAAGCTATTCCGCGAGCACGGGAATTCGCTCTACAAGCGCGCCCCCGGGGAGTTGCCGGTCTTTGACGCCTTTGCCGGTCATTTTAACTATGACTCACTCCGATTTATTCCCAGACAAAAATTATCGATTTTTACCTTCTTGAGGGAACCGAAACAGAGATTGATTTCTCTTTATTATTTTCTCCGTGCACATGAACCCGAGCACAGGAATTACTCCGCCGAAGCCGATCACGCGAACCGTTTGATGATTGAAGACTTCTTCGAAAGCTCCAAACTACGTGGCGATTGGGGCTTTGATGACCATATGTGCTGTGTGGTTATGGGCAGACTCCACTGGAAGAGATGGAAGGCGATTCTTTCGGCCCAGGAAAGTGAAAAGGAAGCGTCCCAATTCATAGAATCCGTAATACGCCCCGCCGTCATCGCAAGATTGAAGGAATTCGTTTTCATTGGGCTGCAGGAAGACTTCAGCAGAGGGGTCAACATTCTTTTCCAAACCATCGGGAAAGAGTCTCCGGCTGAAGCACGGATGGACCACACCCTCGAAAAATTGATGCAGAATGACGCCAAGTTCAAGAGACATATGGAAAAACAACCGGTGACTCCACGCCTCATCGCCGCCCTGGAAGCGCTCACGAAGTTGGACAGGGTGGTTTATGAAGAAGGCAAGACGCTCTATGCCGAGAGGCTGGGCGAACTCGACAAAACGCATCCCCCCCAGCATATAAAGCTGCCACCCGGTCCTGGTGGGAAAAGCCGGAAATCATCTCGCGGCAAATTGCGTAAAGTCAAAAAGTGACGCCCACCTCCCTTCATTTCGGATCTGAGTCCTGTCGAGGGCTGAAGCCCTCTGTTTAAAAGGAGTTCCCATGCCAAGAGTGCGCAAACATACAGCTTTACTGCCGCTCTTTTGTTTTTTCATTGTTCTTTCGTCAGCTGCATGCGCTTACAGCGCTTCCAGCTGGGATGGGCTGCGAGGAAAACTGATAGTCGGCTACCAGGGATGGTTCGGCTGTCCCGGTGATTATGAGGGAAACGGCAACTGGCCTCACTGGTTCTTCAAGAATATCCCGACGGCAGAAAATCTCTCAGTCGATCTGCTTCCATCCCTGCGCGAATTCAGACAGCAGGACCTGTGTGAAACGAAGATGCGCCGTCCTGACGGCACTCCGGTGCACCTCTATTCGGCGCAAAATGAGCATATCGTTGCCACCCATTTCCAATGGATGGCAAGACATGGAATCGATGGCGCAGCCCTGCAACGATTTGTCGGGTCCATCGAACAGCCGGTCATGGCAAAACGCAACGACCACATGATCATGAATGCCAAGGCTGGAGCGGAAGCTTCCGGACGGGTGTTTTTCATCACCTACGACATTTCCGGGGCAGCCAACGATAAATTGTTCAACCGCATCCGCGAAGACTGGAAACACTTGACCCAAGACCTGAAAATCACGTCCAGTCCCGCCTATCTTCGCTCCGGCGGGAAACCCGTGCTCGAGATTTGGGGATTCGGGATCGGGGACAGGCCTGGCGCCCCGGATGATGTGCAAGCCCTTATCCGGGACCTGAAGACCGGAAAAGGGGGACTCGAAGCGGTAATGCTGATAGGGGGAGTGCCGACGCACTGGCGCACGCTCACGGGTGATTCGAAACCCAATAAGGAATGGGCATCGGTCTTCCGCAGCTACGACGTGATAAGCCCCTGGTCGGTCGGGCGTTTCGCCGATGAGAAGGGTGCGGAGAATTTTGTCCGTGAAAATGTCTTGCCTGACATGCAGGAAGCCAATCGGTTAAAGATCGGCTATATGCCCGTTGTTTTCCCGGGCTTCTCCTGGTTCAACCTTAAGACCGGGCGAGGGCAACCGGAAAGAGCCGTCCTCAATCAGATTCCGCGCCGGTGCGGCAAATTCCTCTGGCGCCAGGTCTACTGCCTGCTGAACGCCAACGTAGAGATGCTCTATGCGGCCATGTTCGACGAAGTGGACGAAGGTACGGCCCTGTTTCCTGTTGAAACTACCCAAGAGGGCCTGCCCGACGGGGCACGCATGGTGTACCTCAATCAAGATGGCTGCGCGCTGCCTGACGACTGGTACCTCCAGGTTATCGGCCGCGCCGGGAAATTCCTCAGTTCGCGTATGGTGCCGCCAAGCGAACTGGAACATGCAATGAAGATGTTCAAATAAGTTGAGGTGCATCTTAAATCCAGAAAACTCAAGAAAGCTGGAAGGAATCGCATGTCAATTTTAGGCAACGCCGTGCAGAGGGGACGTAAGTTGTTCAGGAGAGAAAAACCTGCATCGGAAAAGGTTGGCCTCGAAAAAACCGTGCAGGACGAAAAGTCCTCGAAATTGAAGGCATTCCCTTCAAAAACGCCTTTAAAGAAATTCGTCCGCTCCGGCTCCATGACCAAAGCAAAAAGTTCCAGTTTGAAGATCGCAATTATCGGCAACTGCCAGGCTGCGGCGGTGGGAAGATGCATCCAGGCAATCAATACCGACATCGTCGTGTCGGCATCACAGACAAACCATCTTGCACCGTCCTTCGAAGAGATCGATCTTTCGCCCATTTTGGCTCAATACGATCAGGTCTTGCTACACCCGCATCCTGTTTTCAGACACTGGGTAGAGCAGATGCCTGACAGGATCCATTTCATTCCCCCCATCGCTTTTCCCGCGTATCATCCAGATCTCGTATATATTACAACTCCTGCAAACGGCAGTTTCTTCGGGCCATTGGGTGAATACAATTCTTCACTGGCCTTCTATGGCTGGCTACGGGGTATGAGTGTTTCGCAGACCCTTGAGCTTTTCTCGGAAGAGGTCTATCGGAATCTCGGCTTTTTTGAATACTGGCAAAGCTCCAAGGAGACTCTTTTAACGAGGGCCCAATCCATCGGCTATTCTTTAGAAGATCTATTCGAAGACTGGGCCGGACAGGGCTGTTTCATGCATTCCGTAAATCACCCGAAGCTGCGCGCTACCGCAGGTTTAGTGCGCATGGTACTGGGCCGCCTTGGAATCGATTCCTGCCCTGTTGGCGAACAGTTCATATTCGATCATTTCCTGAATGGCCCGGTTTGGCCGATCTACCCCGAAATCGGCGCGCGGCTCGGCATCAAGGGGCACTACCTGTTTAAAAAGCCCAATGGCCTCGGAGCTGCAATACCTAATTTCCCGGTTGGACCGGTCAACCCTGGGAACGGCAATGGACTCAACATTATTCAGCAAAAATCAAATGGTTCCAATCATAAGGGCAAACCATCTACGATGCTCGGTCTGGAGGAGTTTGTAGAACAATCCCTCCTCATGTTATCCCAGTACAGGAAAGAGGACCTTGCATGTACGCGCATGGACACTGCACCCTACCAGGAACTCGACAAACTTGTCGGGGCGAAGCCGATCGCCAAAAATACCGTTTCCGTGCACATAGTCAAACCTGAACCTGGCGTGAGACCTCGGACGCCATATGACATGTTGCCCGACTTCCACTTCTGGCGAAAGGCCGTTGCAAATATCCCCCCGGGTGAAGTGGACCCGGTTGTCTCCGGCGGCTTTCTTATGGACAAGCAAACCAAGGTGGCAACGGCGGGGAGCTGTTTCGCCCAACATATATCTCGGAGGCTTCAGCAAAGCGGTTTCCATTATTATGTGACGGAAAAACCCTCCGGATTTTCCAGTGAAGACGCGGAACGCCTGAACTACAACATCTTTTCCGCGCGTTTCGGAAACATCTACACGGCCAGGCAGCTTCTGCAATTGTTCGATCGGGCATACGGCGCTTTTACGCCCTCGGATGCCGCCTGGGTCAGAAGTGACGGCCGGTATGTGGATCCATTCCGTCCGCGTATTGAACCGGAGGGATTTGAGACTTCGGAAGAGGTCGATATCTCAAGGAAAGCGCACATGGCGTTCGTTCGCGAAATGTTCGAAAACCTTGACGTCCTGGTATTCACGCTGGGGCTCACCGAGGCATGGAAGGCCAAGAAAGATGGTGCGGTGTTTCCTCTGGCGCCGGGCGTTGCAGGCGGCATTATGGACTTCGAACAGTATGAATTCGTGAACTTCCTTCACGGCGAAGTGGTGGCGGACCTGGAAAGGTTCAACCGGCGGCTGCTCGGCGTTAACAAAAGAGCGCGGATTCTGTTTACTGTTTCCCCTGTACCTTTGATTGCGACATATGAGAATCGCCATGTACTGGTTTCGACTACTTACAGCAAGTCGGTACTGAGGGCTGCAGCCGAGGAACTGGTACGCCGAAACCCGAATTGCCACTATTTTCCATCATATGAGATTATCACAGGGGCTCATGTTCGAGGTGGCTTTTTTGACAAGGATTTGCGCACTGTCACCGCTACGGCCGTCGATCGGGTCATGCAGCTCTTTTTTAAGCACTATACCCGTGAAAAGGTGGAACCGGCCTACGAGCAAACGCATGAATCAGCCCATTACCAGGAAATGATACGGGAGGCCGAGGCTCTTCAAAACATCATTTGCGACGAAGAAGCCATCGAAGCCGCATCACTGAGTTGATTGCCGGGGGACCCAGGTTGGTCTATCCGGCAGATTGTGCCGCCAATCCACAGTCCGGGAGCAAGAATGATACGAAGACGTTTTTCCATCAGCACATTGGCGATTTTTTTGATACTGGCAGGCGCAGCCTTATGCCGCGCAGTAGAGATTTCGGAACATTCATATGGGAACCTGTCCGTACAAACATTGAGCGTATGCCTTCCGACAGATAATGTGAGTAACCGGCCGGGCGTCATCATGATCCACGGAGGCGGCTGGACGGGAGGCGATAAGTCTAATTCCATCAGCCGGTGCCGGTCTTTTGCGGAAGACGGCATCGTGGCGGTCACGATCAACTACAGGCTGGCCAACGCAGCCGATTCTTCGACCAGGTGGCCGGCACAGATCGACGATACATGCGCGGCTTTCCAATGGATGATCGACAACTCCGAAAAGTTGAGACTCGATCCTAAACGGATATCCGCTTATGGGGAATCTGCGGGTGGGCACCTTGCAGTATGGCTTGGCATCAGGGACAAGCGCCTCGCCGGTATCGTTGACTGCTTCGGGCCGGCCGACCTTGGAAAGCTGGACAAGCACAAATTCACTCGCGCCCTGGCAGCATTGTTCGGCAGCACGACCGAGGAAGCAATGCGCGCAGCATCGCCGGTCTACGCTGTGCGAACCGGGATGCCGCCCACGCTTATCCTCCAGGGCGACAAGGATGATCTGGTCCCTCCCGATCAGTCAACCGAGCTATTGGCTGCCCTGAAAAGTAAAGATGACCCCGTGAATCTGGTCCTGTATCAGGGAGGACATTCCTGGAAAGACCTCAGTCCACAAGCTCGGAATTCCCTAATGAGTCAAGTCATAGCCTTTGTTCAAAACGCTCGCCACCCCAAAAAATGAGCAATGCCCCCAGGTCCCGAGTTGCCAGATTATCCGAAACCTATCTTCGGAGGTGTGTTTAAAGAATGCAACAAAAACGATGTTCTCCCGTAGTTTCGTGCCTTTCCCTGGTGCTGTACATTTTATCTGCCGCCACTTTGTCCGGCTGTGCAATGCTTCCATCCTCGGGTCCAAGCGGCAAAGATGTGAATAGAATGACCGAAGCGCCGACTGCCGAAGGGATACAGGTGGTGGACATTACCGGCTCGGTCGCATCCACGCTGCATGCAAAACAGAAGCAAGAACTGTTCTCAGAGGTCTTTGCCGCCGGCGGAGGGCCAACGTCATATAAGATCGGGCCGGGCGACGGCATCGAAATATCCATATGGGAAGCACCACCGGGAACGCTTTTCAGCTCGTCCGTAACTGAAAACGGGATCGGCGCCACATCCGCCGCAAAAGGGATAACCATCCCCGAGCAGATGGTAAGCAGCGACGGACACGTGACTGTGCCGTTCGCGGGGCAGGTCCGGGCGGCCGGACGCACCACGCAGCAAATCGAGAGGGAGATAGAAAGGCGTCTTGGCGGCATAGCCCACAAGCCCCAGGCAATTGTGCGCCTGATTCACAATTACTCTGCAACCGCGACCGTCGTAGGAGAGGTTACCAACAACCTTCGCATGCCGCTTACCGCGCGCGGCGAACGGCTGCTGGACGCCCTGGCCGCTGCCGGCGGAGCCAAACATCCGGTCGGAAAAGTGATGATACAGGTAACCCGCGACGACAAGGTTCAAATCCTGCCGCTCGAGACGATAATCCGCGACCCGAGACAGAACATTGCCCTGCAGCCCGGAGATGTCATTACGGGGCTGTACCAGTCGCTCAGTTTCACCATGCTGGGAGCCGCCGGCAAGAATGAAGAAGTTGGCTATGAAGCTTCCGGCATTTCGCTTGTCCAGGCGCTTGCCCGCTCCGGCGGGCTGCTGGACAACCGGGCCGACGCCCAGGGGGTTTTCATTTTCCGTTTTGAATCGGCGGATGTCCTGGACTGGCCCGGCAAGCCGGTATTCACGACGCCCGACGGAAAGGTGCCGGTTATTTACCGGGCAAACCTGAAAGACCCCCGCACTTTTTTTGCCGCCCAGCAGTTCCCGATCAAAGACAAGGACCTCGTTTACATTGCGAATGCAACGACCGCCGAGCTGCAGAAGTTCCTGAACCTCCTGGTCTCCGTTGCCTACCCGATGCTCAACACAAGCAACATGATCCGGCTTATGGATTAGGAATAGAG
>JAEZXS010000338.1 GCA_023442755.1 Pseudomonadota bacterium
CCTTCCCGACCGCGGCAAGGTATTGCTCGTGCGTAAAGTCGCTCCGAAGATTGCCGGCACGAAGCGGCGGAAATGGAACTGTCTCATGCCCGCCGCATCCATGGCCCTCCCCCCGGACATCGCCTTCGAATCCCAGGGTGAAATTAAAAAGCTTTTGCTCGCGCCTGTCATGGACCATGATGCGTTTCGGCCAGAGAAGAAAGAGGTCCGGCAGGTTCATGTCGTCCTGTGCTGTTTGAGGCAGACGTTCAATTGTATTTTTGAGATCGTAGGCCAGGTATCCCATGGCGCCACCCGAAAACGGGGACACATCGAACCCGAAGTCAGGACGGAAGGACGAACAAAGCCTGTCGAGAAGAACAAGCGGGTCGGCTTCGACTTGCTGCATCTTCCCTGCCCTCTCCAGGGTACACGCATGCCCTTTGCTCCTGAAAACCAGGAACGGGTCCCATCCGGCAATGGAGTAGCGGTTCTCGCCCGAAGCCCGCGATTCCCCTCCGCTCAGCAGCACCACGGAGGGCGTGCGGCCGGCACGCATTCGGGCTTCCCGTAGAAAATCCGTTTCCGATATATCCTCACGTACTTCCAGCTTATCGATTCGAACCGCCTGAAAAGCGGGTAACTGCAGTGCCATTGATTAAACCTCGTCAGGAATACTTAGAGATGTGCCCGGGGAAACCTGTCTGTCTCTCCCATTCCGGCGGCAAAGCCAGGAGTGAAAACGTGGTCGCTGCTTCCGAGCGAAAGAAAGTTTGCCACCAGTTCGATTCCATATTCACTCAGGAAGGATTCAGGATGAAACTGCACCCCGTAGATGGGGAAAAACCGGTGCCGGATGCCCATAGGCACGCCGTCGGAAGTCACGGCGAGAGGGACGAGATCGTCGGAATGTATCCGGATGCAGAGCGAATGATACCGCGCAACGCGAAATGGGGAAGGAATACCGGAGAAGATGCCCTCCCCGCAGTGTTCCACCAGGCAGGTCTTCCCGTGCATGGGGACCGGCGCCTCTACGGTGCTCCCCCCGAAGACCTCGTTTATCGCCTGCATCCCCAGGCATACGCCCAGGGTCGGAATCGTCCTGCCCAGCCGTTCGATGACGGCCTTGCTTACCCCCGCGTGCGAAGGGTCTTTCGGCCCGGGAGAAATGCAGATGCAGTCGGGATCAAAGCTTCGGATCCGTTCGACCGTGATTTCGTCGTTTCGAAAAACTCGGACGTCGAGGTTGAATTCATAGAAGAGCTGAACGAGATTGAACGTGAAGGAATCGTAATTATCGATCATCACCAGGCGCATTGTCTTACTCCAAAAAAAGAAGGCCAACCCGTTTCCGTGAGCCGGGATGGCCTGCGCCTGGCATAACTCACGCTTTCATCAAACTGAACTTGGGGAAGACTATCAAAAATCGAAGTGGATGGGAACCGCATTTACAAAGGTCGCTCCCCTGTTCCGGGGACAAATTATCACCGCCCGGCGAGACGAAGCACGATCCGGAGAGTACCTGCCCGAGTCCGACAGTACCACACACATTTCCTCCTGATGAGAAAATTGGCATTGAATTTGGGGTCCAGATACTCCTATAATCGCGTGGCCTTTCTGGTCAATGGACCCGTCTTCGAAACCGGATTGCCCTATTTCACCGATGAACGGAATCGGCATTCCCAATCTTTGCGATTCTCCGGAAACCACTCGGGGCATAGGTTTGAGGGACCGCACGCAAATATGGCAGATTTTCTTCCTGCTGCCGATGAAAATGATCCTGAAGAGCGATAATGGCGAAATACGTCCGATATGCACTGCTCTGCTGCACGGTGCTCGGGTTTGCCCTCCTGGTTGCCGCATGCGGCAATAAACAACCCGGAGCGCAGAATGTCGAATCCGGCAGTACGGAGATTATAGAAAACAAGGGCTCCGATACCCTGGTCAACCTGGCTCTGACATGGGCCGAAGTGTACATGCGCATGCACCCCAGCGTCCGGATATCCGTTACCGGCGGCGGCACCGGAACCGGCATCGCTGCCATGATAAACGGAACGGTGGCCATTGCAAGCGCATCCCGGGAAATGAAATCGGAGGAACTGGCGGCAGCCCGGAAAAACGGGGTAGAGCCGATCGAGTTCGTGGTAGCCCGCGATGCCATAGCGGTTGTCGTCAATCCGTCCAATCCCGTTTCACGCCTGACGATGCAGCAGATTTCGGACATCTATACCGGGAAAATCGTCAACTGGAATGAACTTGGCGGGGAAAACAGACCCATAGTGCTCCTGTCCAGAGAATCGAACTCCGGAACTTACGTCTATTTTCTGGAAAACGTGGTGCGCATGGGAGACAGCAAGAGCAAGCTACTCTTTTCCCCCGACACGCTCCTCATGCCATCCAGCGAGGGAATCAGCAGCGAAATACGCCAGAACCCGAACGCCATCGGCTATGACGGCCTCGGCTATGTAACCCCCGACCAGAAGGTGGTGGCGATTTCGAAGAGCAACTCAGGGCCGTTCGTGATCCCCTCTCCGGCAACGGTGAACGATGGTTCCTATCCCGTGGCCAGGCCGCTCTACATGTATACGGCAGGCCAGCCCCGGGGACAGATCAGGGATTACATAAACTGGATACTGGACGGGGGCCAGACTTACGTTTCCAAATTGGGATTCGTTCCGCTGCAGTGACATTGGTCTCTGCAATTCAGCATATAAGGCAGGCGATGAAGCTATCCAAACCCGCGCAGACCTCGTGGGCCGAGTTCATAATCGAGTCGTCCATTCGTGTCGTCGGATTCTCCACGATCGGGTTCGTCGTCCTGATTTTCCTGTTCCTGCTGCGCGAAGGCGTGCCCATTTTCTGGGAAGTCTCGCCGGGCAATCTTTTCGGCATCCGATGGTATCCCACATTCGATATTTTCGGAACACTCCCCCTCATTCTGGGTTCCGCATATGTCACGATCGCCGCAATTCTCATGGCACTCCCGCTGGGCGTCACCACTGCCGTTTTCGTTCGCGAGGTCGCTCCCGACTGGGCACGTGAAATACTCAAGCCGCTGATCGAGGTTCTGGCCGGCATTCCATCGGTCGTCCTCGGCTTTTTCGGAATGCACGTAATAGCCCCTCTCGTCCGTACGTCATTGAATGCGCCCACCGGCCTGACTGCCTTCACGGGGGCCGTGCTCCTGGCTTACATGGCTCTTCCAACCATCATCAGCGTAGCCGAAGATGCGCTCGACGCCGTCCCGAAAAGTTATCGCGATGCCGCCCTGGCCATGGGCGCCACCAAGTGGCAGACGATCTGGCGAGTAGTCGTGCCGGCCGCAAAATCGGGGATAGCCATGGCCGTGATGCTCGGGATGGGACGTGCGATCGGTGAGACAATGGCGGTCATGATGGTTACGGGCAACGCCGCCCGCATACCGATCAGCCTGGATTCGCTTTTCATGCCGGTCAGGACGATGACGGCGACAGTGGCGGCGGAGATGGGCGAAGTCGCCAGCGGCAGCGTCCATTACCATGCCCTGTTCGGCATCGGCATCATCCTTTTCATCCTGACATTTGTGATCAACCTCGCCGCCGCAACGGCCATCTTCAGGAAACAGCGCCGAGGAGGCTTGCGATGAACAGGTACCTCGTTCAAAAGATCGGCTTTGCGTTCCTCGCTCTGTCTGCAATCGCCGTTGTCGCCCCGATCCTGGTCGTTATCGGGATCATTTTCGCCGAGGGCGCGCGCGCAATGTCCTGGGAATTCATCCTGTCCGTACCCCGTGAAGGGATGAAGGAGGGAGGAATTTTCCCTGCTATACTGGGCACCCTGATACTCACGCTCGGAACCGCCCTGGCCGCTATCCCGATAGGGGTCGGAGGAACGGTCTATCTCGCGGAGTATGCGAGAGACACCTGGATGACGCGCGCCATCCGCCTGGCCATAGTCAATCTCGCAGGAATACCTTCGATAGTCTACGGACTGTTCGGCCTGGGAATGTTCGTCCTCTTCATGCACATGGGAACATCCATCCTCGCCGGCGTTCTAACCCTAGCGATCATGACTCTTCCGGTCATCATGAGCACGTCCGAGGAAGCGCTCAGGGCCGTACCCATGGAATTTCGCACGGTGAGCGCAAGCCTGGGGGGCACCCGCTGGCAGGGCATCCGCCATATCGTTCTGCCCCAGGCGCTGCCGGGCATCATAACAGGCATCATCCTCGGCCTTCTGCGAGCCGCAGGCGAAACTGCGCCCATCCTGTTCACGGTCGCCGCTTTCTATCTCCCCCGCCTGCCGCAATCCCCCTTCGACCAGGCTATGGCGCTGCCCTATCACCTGTACGTCATCAGCACGCAGGTGCCCGGAATGCCCATGAGCATCCAGTACGGCACTGCCCTCGTTCTGCTCATCCTGGTGCTCTCTATGAATCTTGGAGCGACCATCATCCGGAGCTATTTCCGACGGAGGCGCCAGTGGTAGAACCCAAGATCAGTATCAGGGGGATCTCCTACTACTATGAGGATTCGCAGGCCCTGAAAGATATCACTCTCGATGTGCAGGGTAATGCCATTAGCGTTTTTTTCGGGCCGGCAGGAGGCGGCAAGACCACGTTGCTGCGACTCATCAACCGGCTGAACGATATGGTAGAATCCACCCGGATGACCGGCGAGATCCTGCTGGACGGCAAAGACATTTACGCGCCCGATACTCACGTGGCCACCCTGCGCCGCCGTGTGGGAATGGTCTTTGCCCTCCCGCTGCCGCTCCCGGGCACAATTCGGCAAAATGTCATCTACGGCCCCAAGCTCGCCGGGATCAACGACAGGCAGCGGCTCGAGGAAATTTTGGAACGCAGCCTCATCCAGGCCGCAATATGGGATGAAATCAAGGACCGGCTGGACAGTCCCGCAAACGCCCTGTCCGGCGGCCAGCAGCAGAGGCTGTGTATTGCCCGGAGCCTGGCGCTCGAACCGGAGGTGCTTCTCCTCGACGAACCCACCTCCGGACTCGACCCAATTTCGACCAGGAAAGTCGAAGACTCGCTGCACATACTCAAAGAGTTCTACACCATCATCATCGTGCCTCACAGTATCCAACAGGCGGCCAGGGTGGCCGATCATGCAGCCTTTTTCCTGATGGGGGAACTGATTGAATACAGGCCGGGAACGGAGATATTCACCACTCCCCGGGACAGGCGGACGGAAGATTACATTACGGGGCGCTTTGGTTAAATTAAATATATGGACAAGATAAAAGTCGAGCACTTGAATTTTTACTACAGCAAGCATCTCGCTCTTGCAGATATTTCGATGTCTATAAGGGACCGCCGGATAACGGCCCTCATCGGCCCCTCGGGCTGCGGCAAATCCACTTTTCTCCGCTGCCTCAACCGGATGAACGACACCATCCGGGGCGCACGTGCAGAGGGCCGGGTCCTGCTCGAAAACCGGGATATCTATGCGAGCGGAACGGATGTCGTGGAACTCAGAAAACGGGTCGGCATGGTGTTTCAGCGTCCAAACCCCTTCCCACAGTCCATATTCGACAACATCGCATTCGGCCCGCGCATTCTGGGACTTTTCCGCAGCAGAAGCCAGCTGGACGATATCGTGGAGGAAAGTCTCCGGGGTGCGGTCCTCTGGGACGAGGTCAAGGACAAACTCCGGCACGACGCCCTCGCACTCTCGCTCGGGCAGCAGCAAAAACTCTGCATAGCCCGCACTATTGCCGTAAAGCCGGAAGTCATCCTCATGGACGAACCCTGCTCTGCCCTCGACCCGATCGCCACCCTTCAGATAGAAGAACTGATGCACGCGCTCAAGCCCCACTACTGCATCGTCGTAGTGACGCATAACATGCAGCAGGCTTCACGCGTCTCCGACTATACCGGCTTTTTCTGGCTCGGCGAATTAGTGGAATTCGATGCCACGGAAAAGATATTCACCCGTCCGAGCCAGAAGCGAACGGAAGATTACATCACGGGCAGAGCGGGTTAGCATAACGGTTCAGTGCCCCCCCGGGCACAGGGAGAATCTGATGGCAAGAATCACCTTCCAGAGAGACATGGATGGACTCCAGGCCCAACTGCTCGAACTGGGGTCCATGGTAGCGGAGACGATCCAGGCTTCCGTGGCGATTCTCAAAAATCGTGATATAGATGCCGCACATCAGCTTGTACAAAACGACAACGTCATCAATAAAAAGCGCTATGCGGTCGAATCGGAGACCCTGATTCTGATCGCCAGGCAGCAGCCTATGGCCGTCGATCTGAGGACTCTTGCCGCTTTCCTGGAGATCGCAACCGAACTGGAAAGAATTGCCGACTACTCCAAGGGAATTGCCAGAATCACGATCCAACTGGCAGACGAACCCTTTGTAAAACCCCTGATAGATATCCCCCGGATGGCGGAAAAGGCTGCGGACATGCTGAACCGGGCTCTCATCTCCTTTCAGCGGCGCGACATCGAAATGGCGAAAGATATCGCCTGCGAAGATCACGAAATGGATCAACTCTACCAGCAGGTTTACCGTGAGCTGATGACTTATGTTCTGGTCGATCCCAGAAACATCGAGGGGGGGAGCCACCTCATATGGGTAGCCCATAAACTGGAGCGCGCGGCGGACCGGGTCGTGAATATCTGCGAAAGAGTGATCTTTACTGTCACGGGCGAACTTATCGAACTCGACGATGCTTCCAGAAATGCAGGACCCTGTTCCGGGCACTGACCCGGCCTTTTCTTCGCATACATATCCATCCATATTCGGTCCCCTCTGCCGGGACAATCCCATCCCCCTCGGCTCTGCTCCCAGCCTGCCGGATTGGCATACATTCAACCCAATAATTAGAGTAAAAATAGAATGTTAGTCTATTCTACCCGAGGTCGAATGTATGGGAAAATTTTCTCGCTCGCGCCAACGGCATGTCAGGAATGAGAAGGGATACAGTTATCTCCTCTATCTGCCGGACAAATACGGTTCGCAGGACCTGTGGCCTCTTATCCTCTTCCTTCACGGGGCAGGAGAGAAGGGAAACGAACTTGACAGACTGAAAAAGACCGGTCTGCCCGGCAAACTCGAGACTGTCGAAAACTTTCCCTTCATAGTCATTTCACCGCAATGCCCGCGAGGTTCATACTGGTCGGCCCGCTCCCTGGGGGAACTCCTGGACAATGCAGCGGTGCGCTATAAAGTCGACCCGTCCAGGATTTATCTTACCGGCATCAGCATGGGCGGATACGGTACCTGGGATTTTGCAGTCGAGCAGCCATGGAGGTTTGCCGCAATAGCCCCGATATGCGGGGGAGGCAATCCCGGGTTGGCCGAAAGGATCAAGGAAATTCCGGTCTGGGCTTTTCATGGAGATCAGGACGAAATCGTCCCGATCAGCGAGTCCGAGGTAATGGTGGACGCGCTGAAACGTTGCGGGGGCAATATCAGGTTCACGATCTATCCCGATGCCGGCCATGATTCCTGGACCCGGACCTACAACAAGCCGGAGTTGTACGAATGGTTTCTTTCTCATTGCAGGGAGCCGTGCCGGGATTACCCCGGAAGGAGCGAAGATGCAGGCGAAGGACCGCGCGCCGGGCTCTGACGGTAAGTTGCGGCCTCGCACATGTTGCCCATGCACCGTTACGGCATCAAGAATAAGCAGCGAAAAGGAGAAGCATAGATGCGCAACTCGAAACCCGCCTCGCTGATTGCAGCAGCATCGGTTCTGATCCTGTTTCTGGGGTTTGGAGCCGCCGCCGCGAGAGGAATCAGCGACAAGAAATTTGTCGAAAAGGCCGCAACCGGCGGAATGATGGAAATAACGCTCGGCGAAATGGCTTCGAAACAGGGACTTGCAAATGATGTGAAAGAATTCGGCAGGAAGATGGTCAACGACCACAGCATGGCGCAGCAGAGACTGACGGCGCTGGCGGAACAGGATAATATCAAGCTGCCCGCGGACATGGACAGGAAGGAAGGAAAGATGGTCAACCACCTCTCGATGCTGACCGGACACGATTTCGACCGCGCCTACATGAAACACATGGTGCAGGATCACCAAAAAGACGTCGAGCTGTTCCGGAAGATGGCAAAGGACGGGAGAAATCCCGAATTGAGAAACTTCGCTCAGGAACAGCTCCCAATTCTCCAGGATCATCTCCGAATAGCGGAGGATATAAACAGGACGGTTCAGGCCAAAGGCTAACCACCGCCTTAAGCAAGGATGCTGAAAAACTAATGGGGGTTCCCAATTCGGACGCGGAAACCAGCCAGATTCGTCACCCCGGCACTGCCCGTAAAGCAGTCGCCGGGGAACCTCGTTCAATGTGAACCATTGCTTATTTTGGACCAGTACCGCCCATTTTCGCTGCCGGCCTCGATCGGAATTCCGAATATCTCTGTCAGAAGCTCACGCCTCAACGTTTCCGATTTCCTGCCGATGGCTGCACGCTGCCCGGCTTTTATCATGAACACGTTTGTAAATACCGGCATTATTTCCTCGAGGTGGTGCGTTACGAGGATCATTGTGGGGCCGCCGGGCACACGTCCGAGGCCTTCCAGGGTTTGCAGCAGGTGTTCTCTCGATACGAGGTCGAGTCCGTTGCAGGGTTCGTCGAGTATGATTAGCCGGGGATTGTGGATGAGCGCCCGGGCAATCAGCAGGCGCTGTTTTTCGCCCTGCGACAGCACCGCGTAGGTCGAGTCGAGTATCTTCTCGCACCCGAGCCTGGCGGCAAGCTCCCGGGCCTGTTCGTAGTCCTCGTCCCTGGGTTTGTCGAAGATGCCCAGCGTCGCATATTTTCCGCTTACGATGAAATCGAGCGGCTTCTGCGCCGGGGGGACCTGAATCTGGAGAAACGAGCCGACCCAGCCGATTTGTTTTCGAAGTTCCCGCAGGTCGATTTCGCCGAAGCGCTGTCCGAGGATGGAAACCTCTCCCGAAGTCGGCCAGAGATAACCCGCCAGAATCTGGAGGAGAGTCGTCTTGCCGGAACCGTTGGCGCCAAGCACCACCCAATGCTCACCGGACCGTATTTCCCAGGATATTTCCCTGAGTATTTCCCGGCGATTTCTCACGAACTTGATATTCTTCAACAACACTCGATGATCATTGTTTTGCATTGCAACTTCAAACCCGCTTTGACTGGTAAGATTACTCGAAAGATTCCCATGTGAGGACGATCTTTCCGAAATGTTCGCCGCGCCGCAGGTAGCCATGCGCCTCTTCCACCTGCCGGATCGGGTACACCTTATCTATTATCGGCCGCGCCGCACCCGACGCAAGCAGGGGCAATACCGTCCGGCGAAAGCCGCTTGCGATTGCCGCCTTCTCGTCGCCGGACTGAGCCCGCAGAACCGAGCCAATGATTTTGAGCCGCTTTGATATCACCGGGGCAAGGTTTACCTCACCGGTGGTGCCGCCCATGAGACCGATAATTACGAGCCGTCCCTTTGTTCTCAATATCTTGAGGTGCTTTTGCAGATACGCGGCGCCGATCCAGTCGAGGATTATGTCGACGCCCTTCCCTTCCGTCAGTTCCAGGACCCTGGCTGCAAAATCCTCCTCTTTATAATTGATTCCGGCGGAAGCGCCCAGTTCCAGTGCACCATCTATTTTATCCGGGCTTCCGGCTGTTACGATTACGGACACCCCTATCGAGCGGGCAAGCTGCAGTGCGGCCGTTCCAACGCCGCTGCCGGCGCCGTGCACCAGCAGGCTTTCCCCGGACTTCATGCCGGCCAGCTCGAACAGGTTGTAATACGCGGTAAAAAAGACCTCGGCAGCCGCAGCAGCCTCGGTAAAGCTCAGGTTCTCAGGAATGGGCGCCACGTTGTCTGCGCGAACGGTAACATACCTGCTGTAACCGCCTCCGGCTACGATGCCGAAAACCCGGTCTCCTTCACGACAATTCGAAACTCCCGTCCCGAGTCGGACGACGATTCCCGCGAAGTCGAGTCCCAGTACCTGCGAAGTCCCTGGCGGAGGCGGATAGAGACCACGCCGCTGCAGCAGGTCGGCCCTGTTTACAGAACATGATTCAACCTGCACCAGGACCTCTCCCGAGCCGGGGGAAGGCCTTTCGACCATGGCAATTTCGAGCGCATTCCAGTCGCCCTTCTTGCCGCCTTCACATACGACAACTGCAGGCATAAGCTCGCCATTCATCCGAGTTCTCCATTTTCGGCAAAGGAATAATGCTGGTTCGGACCTGCCACGATAATATGGTCATGCAGGATAATGTCCAGATCGCCAAGAAGGGTTTTCAGCCTTGCCGTGAGCTGCCTGTCGGCGGCGGACGGGTGCGGGCTGCCTCCCGGGTGATTATGGGCGAGGATGACCGCTGTAGCGTGGTGTTTCAGGCAGCCCTCGACCACACGCCGGGGAAAGACCGCCGTACGATTGACGCTGCCCTTCTGTATTTGTTCGACGGCGATGAGTCTGTTCTGGCTGTCCAGGGCAAGCACGCAAAAAATTTCGTTCCTCTCCGCGCTCAGAATTGCAGACAGGTAAGTGGCGGCGCCGGCGGTGGAATTGAAGGTCTCCGTGCGGACCCAGCGGCTTGACTGATAGGAACCGACGAGGCGCGGCACCAGCGCGATCAGGACCGCGGCATTTTCGCCGACTCCGGATACCCGCTGCAGCGCTTCCGGAGGCGCGTCGAACACCGAGGAGAGGTTATCTCCGAATTGCGCCAGGAGGGCCTTTGCGATGGGTTTTACGTCTTTGCGAGGTATGGCGTAGGTAAGCAGGAGTTCGAGAACTTCATGGTCGTGGAAGCCGCTCAGGCCGCTTCGCCGGAACCGTTCGCGCAGTCTCTGCCGGTGCCCTTCCAGGCAGGCAATAGGGCCTTTTCCCTCTCCCGGGCTATTTGTGTTCCGATCGGATGTCATGCGTTTGCTTTTAAAACATAGCGAAGTCAATGGGAAGATAAATTTACTCCACACCGACATCGAGCGGATTTACGACAGCTCACGTGAGCAGAGCGGGCGGGGATTCGTTTAAGTAACGCTTAAGTGCCCGGGGACGAATTGGAATCCGCCCCCGGAAAAGATCAGGAACGGGTGGCCACTTTTTCGCGCAGTTTCCTGAGGAGCCCCTCAAAAGAGTCATTGGCCAGGATGGAAGCAAACTGGCTGCGGTAGTTCTCCACGAAACTGATCCCTTCCACTACCACGTCGTAAACCTTCCACTGACCGTTTTCCAGGCGCAGGCGGTACTCGATGTCAACATTCTGGTTTGACTGGAGCAGAATGTGGGTTTTGACCAGAGCGTAATCGCCTTCTATCTTCTCGGAATCGTACAGGACCTTCTCGTTCGACCCAGTGTAGCTCTCGACCCGGCTTATATATGTGTTGAACAAAAGCTGTTTGAAGAGCGCCACGAACTCCTGGCGCTTCTCGGGAGTCTGATCTTTCCAGGGCCTGCCAAGCGAGCGTTTTGCCATTTCGTCGAAATTGAAATATGCATTCACAATTCCGAGGATCTCGGCCTCTCTCTGGCGCAGGCTCGGAGCCTTGCCTGCTTGAGTGGAACGCAGGATTTCCAGGGCCCTGTCCGTACCCGACTGTATCACGCCCAACGGACCGGTCGAGGCCGCGATCGATGGCTGCACCGCTCCGGCAAGCAGCCAAAAGACGGCCAGGATTCCGAAGAACTTTCCCATACCGACACGACGAGACATCTATATCTCCAGTTCAGTAAATCGCCTGTTCTGTGCAGTTCTTTGCTCCGGCAGACTTCCCGGGCATTTTTCCAGATTAACAGGCGCGCAGTATATCCTTGGTATTTAGTTTGTCAATGGGTCCGCAAAAAAGCCCGAAATACCAGGGGAATTGTATGGAAGTGGTCTGATGCTACGAAGAGATGAGGCGATCGAGCTCTTCCAGGTTGGCCTCATCCATCATTCCGGACTTGAGCGCCATTTCAGGCGGGAACACTGCAAAGGCACCCCTGGACTTCGAACATAGCTTCTCGGAGGAGTTGAAGAGTACCCCCTCCATCAGCACCTCACGCTCGCTCACTCTTTCAATGATCTTGCCTTCGGCTCTAATCTCGTCTTCAACATAGACCGGCTTCAGAAATTCAATTGTAATCGACTTCGTCAAGACCAGCGACTTCATGAGATAGATTGCGGACCATCCCATTATTTCGTCCAGGATAGTGGTAAGTATCCCGCCGTGAACGATGTTTCTCCAACCGGAGAGATGCGAAGGGATTTTCAGCCAGGAGTAGAGCGTCTGCCCATCGGTGTGGAACCGCATATGCAGACCGCAATCGTTCATGGGGCCGCAGCCGAAGCAGGTGTTGGCTTCCCTTAAGGGAAGAGGTTTGAGGTCGGATCTCGTGATCATTCCAGCCGGCTTGAGAGAGGTTTCCTTGTTCAAGTCTCTAATTTTAGGCACTTCGAGCCCGGTTTCAAGTCAAGCCGTTTCAGAAAAGAGGGCCGATGAGCCCGCGTCCCCTCCAGCCCTGCCGGTGGCTTCTCCGGCTTTTGTTCGCGCCGGTTCAGGCGATTGACATCCCAAATTTTAGTGCATAACAGATACTTATGTGACTGTAATTGTTTCATAAATTCCGAATGGTATGTCAACTGGAACCATCCCATACAGCCAGTAAGGTTTTTATATAAGGAAAGGACTACGAAAATGGCAATGGAGCAGGAAAAGAAGCAAGAAACTACGGGAGGCGGCATTGGACTTGGCCTGGGAGTAGACCTGAATCTCAAGCTGAACCAGCTCACGGATTTGGTCCATACGCTTGATGACGCCCTCCGGGAGACAGGGTCTACCGTTACCGGCCTGCTATCCGACACTATCCACAAAATCAAAGAAATCGGCCCGGAGACCCTGAAAGAGGCTAAAGGGCAGGAAGGTTTCAGCGACCAGTACAACCAGTTGGTTTCCAGTCTCCGCCAGGCTGCGGATCGAGGTGAAGAGGAAGCACGGAACCTGCTCTCCCGCATGGGCGAAGGCGTGGAACACGCGGGTGAGTTTGTGCAGGAAAAAGCAAAACCCGAGGAAACAACTCACTGAGTTTTCGTCATCCGGAGATCCGATATGGCTGTCTGTCCGCTGAGTGAGGAATATTCTGGAACGATCCCCAAAGCGGGATTGTGATCCCCTGTAGCACCCGAAATAACCGGCCGCGGAATACATATTCCCGGCTGGTTTTTCGTTCTATGTCTTCCTTATGATTTCGGTTTTCCCGGCTTTTTCCGAGTCCGTTCGTCATGAATAAGGATGGCGGCGGCCAGAAATAAACCTCCGGCCGCAGCCAGGAAGAAGAAAATCATTGCGATGCCCGGATATCCGAAAATCGTGAAGCCTACGTTTTGGACCTGCATGAGCAGGGCCGCTCCGACGATGACTGCGGCCAGGATCAGCCCCACAGTGAGCCTGTTGGCTATTTTCTGAAGCCCCGTCATCAGGTACTTTTCATCGATCGCATCGACGTTGAGCCTGAACCGGTTGTCGGCCAGAATCTCTGCAATCTTGCCAAGCCTGCCGGGAAGGTGTTCGACGAGATCTTTCGAATCGAGAAGCAGTTCATAGAAGCTCGCCCGGGAAAAGCTCTTCCGCAGCTTTTGCTGAAAGAGCTGACCGGCATTGCGCCGGATTGCCGCATTCGGATCGAAGTTCGGATCCAGAGTCCTCCCTATATTATCGAGATTCAAGAGGCACTTCCCCAGCATGGCCAGTTCGCCCGGGAATCGGAACCCGCTTTCCCCGGCCGCCCGCAGTACGTCGAGGAGTATGCGCCCGATCTGTATTTGCCCCATTGTGGTCGTACGCTGATATTGCAGTATCGGCCCCTTGATGTGCCTGTAGAAGTATTTCTCGTCGAAGCCGGGGGTCTTTTCGCCGATCTCGACAGCATAGCGCACCGCATCCTCCGCCCTGCCCTGGCTCATGGCCAGGGTGAAGCGGAACAATTTCTCCTGTAGGCCTTCCGATATCCGGGCAACCATCCCAAGATCGATAAGGGCGATGCGTCCGTCGTCGGTCAGGAATACGTTACCGGGATGGGGGTCGGCATGGTAGAAACCATCCGTAAGTATCTGCTGCAGATAGGCCTTGAACAGTTCTTCGGCAAGTTCGGACCCGTTTATCTCCATTCTGCGCAGCGGCATGATTGTGGTGACCTTCTGGCCCTTGATGTAGTCCATGGTGAGGACCTTGGATGTCGTGTGCTCCTCGATGGGTGACGGAATCACGATGAGAGAATAGTCCCGGAGATTGTTTCCCAGAACGACCAGGTTCTGAGCCTCCTGCCTGAAATCCAGTTCCCGGAGAACCGCCCTGCGAAATTCGTCGATCGTCACTTCGAGCATGTATCTTTTCGCAACTCCGGTGTGCCTGTCCAAAAAGCCGGCTACATCCATCAGGACGTCCAGGTCCTTGACGATTCGGTTCCGTATCCCAGGCCTTTGCACCTTGACGGCAACCGACCTCCCGTCGAGGAGCACCGCCCGGTGCACCTGTGCGAGAGAGGCAGCCGCAAGGGGCACCCTGTCAAAAAATGAAAACACCTTGCCGAGCGGTACGCCCAGTTCCGCAGTGACGATTGCTTCAACCTTCTCGTAGGGAAATTGTTCCGCTCTGTCTTGGAGGCGCGAGAGCGCTTCGATATACTCGGGGGGAAGCATGTCCGACCGTGTGGAAAGAAACTGGCCGAGTTTGACGTAGGTAGGGCCGAGCTTCTCCAGGTCGGCCGGCAGTTCCTCCACCTTGGGGTCGATCCTCTGGTGAGTCCGCTCTTCGTAAGCGATAATCTCATCCAGACCGGCTCTCGAGAGGACATCGGACCTCCCGTACTTGATCAAAAGACGGGCAAGATGTTTGTACCGTTTCAAATGTTCGGGGCTGAACGAAAGATTCATATTCTTCTCCGGCCCGGAAGTCTTTCCGTTCAACAAAAATCTAATGATGCGCGCACCGAAAATAAACGACGTGACAACTACCGTGGTTCCTTCCGCCAAAATACCGCCCATTGCCGGATTGAAAACACCACCTCGGTAACCGCCTGCAAAGGTAACCCGAAGCTTCTCGATTATTCCTCGGCCAAGGGCCCGATTAGTCGCCCTCCCCGCGCCTCACAGAATCGGACTGAGTATCTTGAGAATGTCGTCTCTCACCCGTTTCACTGCCGACCGGTTTCTCCATCTTTCGGGATCGAGCGGGACCGATTGCGCCATGTAGGCTGCCTGCAGAGCTTTCAGCCGTCCCGTTATCTCTTCGCCGTAGAGCAGCAGGTTGAGTTCCGAATGCAGGAAGAACGACCGGCGATCGAAATTTGCCGTTCCGATTAGGGACAATGTCCTGTCCACCGTCATGGTTTTTGAATGGAGCACCCCGCGGTGGAAATGGATATTGACGCCGGACTCGACAAGCGGCGAGAGGTAAGCGCGTGCTACCGCCCCCACTATGGCGTGGTCCGTCCTGCGGGGAATGAGCAGGTCGACCCTGACCCCTCTCAGCGAAGCGAGGTGGAGCGCAACCCGGAAGGGCTCATCGGGTATGAAGTAAGGGGAAGTCAATATGATCGATTCGCGAGCCGTACCGATTGCGGTGATCAGGATGTCCCTCAGGGCCGTATTCGGATCCATGGGCCCTGTGGGGACGACCTGGATCGGGACCCGTCCGTCCGGGGATGCAAAAGGAAAGTACGCTCCTCCTTCCAGAATGCCCTCAGCCGCAAGATACCAATCCTCCACGAACACCATCTGCAGGTGCAAAACAGCCGGACCGGTAATTCTTACCATGATGTCGTGCCAGGCATTTGCACGTCCATGATCGTAGTCCTTTACCTCTATGTTCTGGGAACCCGTGTAGGCGATCTTTCCGTCGATCACTGCAAGCTTTCGGTGGTTGCGCAGGTCCAGGCGCGTGTGGTGCCTGCGGAAAGGATTGATCGACATGAGCGAATGCACCCGGACACCTCGCTCCTGCATCCACTGCCCAAGCCCCCTGGCAAGAAAGCGCGATCCGAACGCGTCCACCACCAGCCGGACGGCTACCCCTCTTTGCACCGCTCGCGCCATCGCATCCGCCACACGCCTCCCGATCGCATCGTCCCGATAGATGTAGAAGAGGAAATGGACGTGGCTTTTTGCCGAATCGATATCTTCGACCATTCGGTCTATCACCCTGTACCCATCGTCAAGCAACTCGACATGATTGCCCGTTGCCACCGGCAGGCAGGTCAACCTCTCCGCAAGGATTTCCAGGGGCAAGATTCTTCCCGGTTGAGGATGCAAAACACCCGGTTTATGTACGGCAAGGTGTTGCAGGACGCGGATTTCACGGATTCTCTGGCAGTATGATTTCGCCAGGCGGCGCATCACCCTGTTCCCCCCGAAAAGAAGGTATCCCGCAAGCCCCACCCAGGGCTGAAAGAACAGAAATATCAACCAGGCAAGCGCGGCAGTGGGTGAATGCCTGCTGGCAACAACCGGCAGCATGAGAACAGGTATCACCCAACCCAACACATCCAGAAACCCCATTGACAAGACCAGCTCCAGGCGAGATGGGAATGGAGGACTTCATAAACGAGCATACGGACTTCTGGAACCAATATAATTCCGTCGGGGAACTGCGGAAACCGCCCGCCTTGCCTTACGGAAGTGAATGAAAAAGTAACGGGATTTTTGCGGGATCTGTGAAAGGAAAACCCAAGATGCCGGTTGCCCGGCACCTTGGCGTTTAGAGGCCGACTACCGGAAAAGCTTACACAGTGCGTTTGCCGAAGCCGCTCACATCCCTGATGCAGCGTTCTTCTTCGGAATTGAACTGCACGCCCACATGGTGAGTCTGCACCAGGGTCCAGCCGAGATACCCGGCGCCGATCGTCACCAGAAAGCCGATTGCGGAAAGAATGATTGCTCCGCGCATTACGGGAACCACGGCGCTCCACTGGCCTGCATTCAGAATCAGGCAAATGATAAAGAGAATCAGCGAGGTGGAGTTGAGCGCCATGTGCTTGAGGCCGGTACTCCTGGCAGCAGGATCGGTCCCGGGTATTCCCGACCAGTCGATGAGGCCGAAAACGGCTGCAACAACAGCCATGACGATCCCGGCCACGTTAGCCGCAATCCCTACCCGGAACCAGAACGGCAAACCTGAAACAGCATAGATGATGAAGGCAATCAGGGTCGACGTGTAGAACGCGATCGGAAAGGTGACAAGCATGGGATGGATCGGGTGTCCCATGATTTTAGCTTTGCTGTACATCGTATTCTCCTTCGAAGGACCTGGAATTCCAGTTGTTTTCCAAGATTTGATAGCAATTCTTGATTTTAAAGATAAGGCAAAGGGAGTGTTTGTAAAAGGGTTGATGCAAACCTCGGCTGGACAACGCGGTATTGGCCGAGGCGTGTTGTCCAACCGGATTTGTGGACGAGGGCAAACGGGGGAGTAATCGATGAGTTGTCAGGAACCGGGAACCAGGTTGCTGCGAATGGGGAGTTCTCTACCTCTTTATCCTGCACATTTCAGCGGTGATTCTGCTCCAGCCTTCCTCTCTGGCTTGAGCCTCCTCGATGGGCGTAAGAAACCTGGACACCGCATCGGAGGTCGGCTGCAGCCTGGTAGCCTCTTTTCTGAATCTTTTTCTGAATTCCTTGGCATCGTGCCAGTAAATCAGCTTGGAGAGATTTTTCCTCGATTCCGGCATAGTTCGTCTCCTGATCCGAAATTGTGGGGAATGGAACCAAGCATGAGGAATGGCTCCGCGCGGGTAAGGATTGAGGTCCCGAGACTTGCTTCTGGAATGCAATTTAGGCACTGCGGCTCGAATTAGAATAAGGCATTCAGTCTAATTTGGCACGGAGCAGTCCTGTATTTTTCGAGAGGCCATGAGGACGTTACGGTAAGCCTGCGCGCCTTTTCCGCTCAGCATGCGCGGGCGCTGCCCCCCCGCTCCACCTTTTCCCGACGAACCCGCCTGATTACCTTAATTTGAAAGCGGTTCAGCCGCGGAGACGGAGCTGCCGGACTACATCGGGAGGAATCCAAATGACCAATACCGAAGTCCTGCGCGAAAGCGTCATGGATATGCTCGGAGTCGAACAGCATATATTGCGGTCCCTGGAGCGACAGATGGGCGATGAACGCGTCCGGAGCTTTCAGTCGGCATATGAACTGCTCCGCAAAATCGAATCGGTCCTCAACTCACATATCATTCTGCTCCAACGGCATCTCGCCGTTCTTAACGGCGGGGGCGTAGAATCCAGGCTCAAGAAGGCTGCCTCCAGCATCATGGATACCGTTTCCGGTATTTACGGAAAACTCCGAAGCGACGAACCGGTTGCCAGGGACCTGCGCGGCGACTATACTGCTCTTCAACTTGCATGCATCAGCTATAGCATGCTCCATACCTCAGCACTGGCCGTCCGGGATGCCGAAACGGCCGCGATGGCCGACAGGCATTTGACTGAGCTGACGCCTCTGGCCGTTCAGCTTGGCAACATCATTCCTTTCGTTTTCGCCAAGGAACTGGTGGATGAGGGCAAGACCCAGGATGCAACGGTTGCTCAGGAGGCGGTGAGTTCTTTGCGTAAGGCATGGAGCAATGAGGCCACACACACCTGAATATCGTTTGAAGGACCGGCGGGGGTGGGCCGCGCCTCCGTCCTGCAAAAATCACCCTGAAGATACCCGCCGAAATGATTATTCATTGACAACCGGCTCTTTTGCATGTTAGGAGGACTGGTTCTCGCAGCGTAGTATGCCGCGGACGAAGTCAGTTTAGAGAAACTGCAAATTGGTGGTTGTTTTTTGTCTTTTTATGTGCTATTTAGGAAAGCTTACTTGGAATTAAGCTCCTTTTGTGAGCACAGGCTTTTCATGGAGAGGTTCCCGAGCGGCCAAAGGGAGCAGACTGTAAATCTGCCGGCGTAGCCTTCGGAGGTTCGAATCCTCCCCTCTCCACCAATCATAGCATGTAGGAGATAGTGGCAGCCATTCAGCGAGTCATTGTCGTCGGTACTACATACGCTGAGTTTGGGATTGCCAGGAGCTTCTGGCCTGCTTCAATCAGTTTTCAGATGCACCCGTGCTTCCCTCGCCATGCGATGGAACCTTCTTCAATCTTCTTGTTGGCTGCTCTCTCGCAAGCCCACGTAGCTCAGTAGGTAGAGCACTTCCTTGGTAAGGAAGAGGTTCACCGGTTCGATCCCGGTCGTGGGCTCCACAATGGCTTCCCAGTAAGTCGAGCGGGCAGGCCGGTCAGACTGTGCCCCCTTAGAATCGAAGCCTGTCTTTTATAGAATTCTTTTTGGCTGACTAAATTTTGAGAGAATTTTCCAGGAGAAAGGGCAATGGCTAAGAAGAAATACGAGCGGACCAAGCCGCATGTCAACGTCGGAACTATCGGTCATATCGACCACGGCAAAACCACACTTACTGCCGCCATCACCAAGCAGCTCGCTAAAAAGGGAAAGGCGAACTTCATCCCTTTTGACCAGATCGACAAAGCCCCCGAAGAGCGCGAGCGCGGCATCACCATCGCAACCGCACACGTCGAATATGAAACCGACAGGCGCCATTACGCACACGTGGATTGCCCGGGCCATGCCGACTATATCAAGAACATGATCACGGGAGCCGCCCAGATGGACGGCGCGATCCTGGTGGTTGCCGCAGACGACGGCCCCATGC
>JAEZXS010000381.1 GCA_023442755.1 Pseudomonadota bacterium
ATCCTCGCGATCGTAAGAGACCTGGCCGATATGAAGGAAAGATTCAACAAGATTACCGTGGCGTTTGATAAATCCGGCAAGCCCGTGACGACCGGAGACCTTGAAGTCGGCAACGCCATGGCCGCCTTTATGAGAAATGCGGTAAATCCGACTCTCATGAGCACCGCGGAATATCAGCCCTGCCTCGTGCATGCCGGACCGTTCGCCAACATCGCGGTCGGTCAGTCTTCGATCATCGCCGACAGAATCGGCCTCAAGATGTTCGACTATCATGTTACGGAAAGCGGATTCGCAGCGGACATCGGGTTCGAAAAATTCTGGAACGTCAAGTGCCGCTACAGCGGTCTCAAGCCGCATGTTTCCGTTCTCACGACCACCATCCGCGCTCTCAAGATGCATGGCGGCGGACCCAAGGTCGTTGCCGGTCTGGCCCTTCCGGAAGCATACACCAAAGAAGATCTCGGCCTGGTCGAGAAGGGCATCGCCAACATGGTTCATATGATTAACGTCATCCGCAAGGCTGGCATTAATCCTGTTGTTTGCATCAACGCTTTCCATACCGATACGAAGGATGAAATCGCTTTGGTGCGCAAATATGCAGAACAGGCTGGCGCACGGTGCGCTCTGTCCGAGCATTGGGCCAAGGGCGGCGACGGCGCGCTCGAGTTCGCCGATGCGGTTATCGATGCCTGCAAGGAAGAGAACAACTTCAAATTCCTCTATCCGCTTGAGATGAAGTTGAGAGACCGCGTTAACCTGATCGCCAAGGAAGTCTACGGCGCCGACGGCGTGAGCTGGACCGCCGAGGCCGAGGCGAAGGCGAAGATGCTCGAAGCCGATCCTCAGTACGCCGATTTTGCGACGATGATGGTTAAGACCCACCTGAGCCTCACGCATGATCCTACCCTCAAGGGCGTACCCAAGGGCTGGATACTTCCGATTCGCGACGTCTTGATCTACTCGGGCGCCAAGTTCCTGTGCCCTTGCGCCGGGACGATCACACTTATGCCCGGAACGTCATCCAACCCGGCTTTCCGCCGCATAGACATGGACACCAATACCGGGAAAGTTTCCGGTCTGTTCTAAGTTTGACGGGGCATGACGCGAATCAGGCGTTATGCCCCGATTTCACTCGATTGATTCGATTGACATTAAGAAGGGGCAGGGCAAAAGATGCCCTGCCCCTTTTTTGTATTCTTTCAAGACGATGGGCGCGTGTGTCTGACGCCTTGTCATTTAGGAGAGGAGAGCTAACATGTCCATGCTGGATAAAACTTGCTCGGCGTTCATAGAAGTGCTTGCTTCAAAAGCCCCTGTCCCCGGGGGGGGCGGCGCGGCCGCCATGGGAGGCGCCATAGGAATGGCCCTTTCCAACATGGTGGGAAACCTTACCGTAGGCAAAAAGAAGTATGCGGATGTCGAAGGGGAAGTGAAGGAGCTCCTTGCCAGAGGAGACGATATCATCCTCAAGCTCAAGAGACTCGTGGATCAGGACGCGGAGGTATTTGAACCCCTGTCCAAAGCCTACGGACTTCCGAAGAATACTCCCGAGGAAGTGAAATTTAAGGAAGAAACCATGGAGAACTGCTGCAAGACAGCTTGCGGCGTGCCTATGGAAATCATGCGGGCGGCTTTCGAGGGAATTAAGATACACGCCAGAATGGGTGAGATTGGAACCATGATCGCCATCTCCGACGTAGGGTGTGGAGTGGTGTTCCTCAAGGGCGCCCTTATCGCGGGAAGCTTGAATGTGATCATCAACCTCAATACGATCAAGGACCAGCAGTTCGTATCCGCCACTCGCAAGGAAATGGAAGACCTGATCGAGGCCGGCTCGAAAATGGCGGATGAAACTCTGGCCCTGGTGTTGTCAAAATTGAAGAAATAAGGAGATCCGTCAATGGCTGAACTTTTAAAAGGAAAACCCGTGGCTGACGCCATGAAGGAAGAATTGCTAAAGAAAGTCGAAGCCTTGAAGGCTAAGGGACTTTCGCCGAAGCTTGGCATCATCCGGGTGGGAAATCGCCCGGACGACTTATTTTACGAAGGGGGCGCCAAGAAGACTTGTGCGGCCTTGAATATGGAGTCACAAGTATTCGAATATCCCGCGGACATCTCGCAGGCCGATTTTGAAAAAGCCGTAACGGATGTGGGCAAAATGAAGGACATCCATGGCATATTGATGTTTTCGCCCCTGCCGAAACACTTGAACGAGAAAAAGATCAGAACTCTCATTCCGGTGGAAAAGGACGTGGATTGTTTGACCGTTGGCGGCGCAGCCAAGGTGTTTACCGATGATCTCACCGGCTTTCCGCCCTGCACCCCCACAGCGTGCATGGACATGCTCCACCATTTCAATATCCCCATCAAGGGTAAAAAATGCGTTGTCGTGGGACGCTCCCTGGTGGTCGGAAAGCCCCTTGCCATGTTGCTTTTGAGAGAACACGGCACCGTTACGATCTGCCATTCCAGGACCGAGAATCTGCCGGACGTCTGCCAAGGCGCGGACATCCTCATCGCCGCCGTTGGAAAGGCCAAGATGATCAAGGGCAATTTCGTAAGGCCCGGTCAAATCGTGATCGATGTGGGCATTAATGCCGATCCCGATAATCCTGGCAAATATTGCGGTGATGTGGATTTTGCCGAAGTGGAGCCCGTGGTTCAGAAAATATCGCCGGTTCCCGCAGGCGTGGGCTCTGTCACGACAGTGGTTCTCTGCAAGCACACCATCATGGCCTGTGAGATGCAAAACGCTTAAAATGCGATCACGGGAATAACGCGTCTCTAATAAAGGTGAGCCCCAATCGGCAAGGAGTCAAACCGGGCTGATGAAAAACACCGTGCGTGCCTGCAAGGTGCATAACAACATCAAAGATTGATCGGCTCAACCTTTTTCAAGTAAAAACGGCCGGAAGGGGCGTACAAAGCCCTTTTCCGGCCGTTTTTGTTTTTAGTTCCATGTCCCGTTGATGCTATCATACGCACCCTGCGCAGCCGGTCTGCACAAATTGACAGCACTCAGGAGGACACACGATGCTCAAAGGCTATACTCTTCCCCGCACCCCGAAAGGCACATCGAGTCTGGCCCCGACTCCCCCGTGGCACTACGTGGGCAATTGCCTTGCCGTTGAATACGAAGCCGAACCCGAAGCGGTGAAATCCTTCCTGCCTCCCGGCCTCGATTTTCTTTCCCCGAAATGCGCCGCGTATTTCGTCGAATGGCAGTATGCGAGCGAATCGGGTGAAGAATACCTCGATCCCGTGCGCAGCCAGTACCGGGAGACGATCTTCCTCCTGGCGGCCTCCTACGAGGGCGCTGCCTGCGCCTACTGCCCCTTCATCTGGGTCGACCAGGACGTATCGCTCATGCGCGGACTGGCCCAGGGCTGGCCCAAGCAGTTCGGTTCAACCTGGATCACGCGGTCCTACGACCTGCCGTCCAAAGCAACCCCGGTTTTCGGTCCGGGGGGAAGGTTCGGCGCAACCCTGACGGTCAAGGACCGCAGGCTGGTCGAAGCCGTGGTTACTCTGCGCGAACAGACCCCGCAACTGCCCGACCCGAATTTTGCGCGGGCTGTGAACACCCGCCATTTTCCGGAACTGGTGAAGGGAAAACACGATTCGCCCGCCGTTCACGAACTGGTGCAGCTGAAATCCCGGGACGTGCACATCTCCCCCATCTGGAAGGGAGATGCCTCCCTGCAGATATTCGACAACCCCTATATCGAACTGCCCGATTTGCGCCCGGTAAAGGTCAATGCCGGCTACAGGTTTTCGTGCGCCTTGACGGTGGATGACTTGATTTTGCTGAAGAAGCTGTAAAACCCCATAAAAAACCGAGGTACAGGTCATATAAGACGTATATGCCTTATATGACCTGCTGTTTTTAATCCCTACTCCCCGCCGGCCTGGGCCGGAAGCCCGGCGTCCTGCCAGACGCTCCATCCGTTCACCAGGACCCGCACGTGCGAATATCCCTTGCCGGTGAGCGAATACGCCACCTCCTTGCTGAGCGTGCAGTTCTCCCCATCGCAGTAGACAATGATGAGGGAATCCGGCGAGAGCAGCGGCATTACCCGGTCGATATACCCCTCGAACTCCTCGGCGGGAAGACTCAGCGCCCCCTCGATGTGCCCGGACAGGTAGCTCTCCCGGGGCCTCGCGTCGATGAAGACGGCTCCGCCGGTCAGGAAAAGGGCCCGCGCCTCGTCCAGCGAGATCACCGGCTCCTCGAGGCTGTTGAGTGTACTCAACTGACCCTTGGGCGACCAGTCACCCACGAGCGGCAGCCGGTCCTTGCGGAACTGATTCACCAGGAGAGAAACGGCGACGGCCAGTATGAGAATCGCCGCGGCCTGCCAGATAACGCTCGGAAGAATGCTTCTGGAATGGTTCATCTCGGTTCGCCTCCCGCTCAACCCGCGCACCGCGGGGCCTGCCCCCGGGAATGCGGCGTGTACTGGCAGAGCGGCTCCTCGGCCAGGTAGTCTCCCGTGCTCTCGTACGCCCGGGCGCGGCATCCGCCGCAAACCCGGATGTACTCGCACTTGCCGCATTTGCCTTCATACTTCTCGAGGTTGCGGAGGTTCCGAAAAACCGGAGAGTTCTCCCAAATGGTCTTGAAGGATTCCTCCCGGACGTTCCCGGCATTGACTTCAAGATACCCGCAGGGCTGCATCTGGCCCACGTGGGATATGAAGACGAATCCCGTGCCGCCCAGGCACCCGCGGGTCACGGCATCCAGGCCGAAGGTCTGGAAGTTTATCTCTTTTCCCTCGCTGTGGGCCCTCTGGCGCATGATCCGGTAATAGTGCGGAGCGCAGGTTGCCTTGAGCTGGAGGGGAGCCTTGTCCTTCTGCTCGTAGAACCAGTGCAGGGTCTTTTCGTACTTTTCGGCGCTGATCGCCCCTTCCGCCAGATCTTTTCCACGGCCCATCGGGACGAGCATAAAGATATGGTGGGCAACCGCCCCGAGTGAGACGACAAGCTCGTGGATTTTGGGAAACTCATCGAGATTCGCATGCGTGATGGTCGTATTTATCTGAAAATCGAGACCCGCATCCCTGGCTATGGAAATCCCGCGCAAAGCCCCATCGAACGCGCCTTCCATCTGGCGAAAAGCATCGTGCGAGCCGGCGGTTGACCCGTCGATGCTTATGCTGATCCGCTGGATGCCCGAGTCGATCATCCTGCGCACGATTTCCGGAGTAAGCAGGGTCCCGTTGGTGGCCATGGTCATCCGAAACCCTTTTGCGTTCCCATATTCGGCAAGCTCGAACACATCTGGCCGCAGCAGGGGCTCTCCGCCGGTCAGGATGATGATCGGCTGGGCGGATACCTGTGCGATTTCGTCCATCACCCGCCTGCACTCGGCCGTCGTCAGCTCCCCTTCGTAGGGACGGTCCATGGCCGCGGCGCGGCAGTGAATGCAGGCCAGGTTGCACGAACGGGTGAGTTCCCAGGCCACCAGGCGAAGGTTGGCCTGGAGCCCGGTCCCTGTCCCGGCCGAATGGAGGTGGTGTGATCCTGTGGTTTCGGGATGTTTATGCATGCAAATCTTCCAATCCGTCATTATTTCTGCGCCCTGAGCAACCGGGCGGCATCCTTGGCAAAGTAGGTCAGGATGAGGTCGGCGCCGGCCCGGACGATAGAGGTCAAAATCTCCATCATGATGCGGTTTTCATCGATCCAGCCGTTTGCCGCGGCGGCCTTGACCATCGAGTACTCGCCGCTGACGTTGTAGGCGGCCACGGGACGGTCGAACTCGTCTTTCACCCTGCGAATGATATCCAGGTAGGCAAGAGCGGGCTTGACCATGACCATATCGGCGCCTTCCTCGATATCGAGGTCGACTTCCCGCAGGGCTTCCTCGGTATTGCAGACATCCATCTGGTAGGCGCGCCTGTCCCCGAACTGCGGCGCAGAATCGGCCGCATCGCGGAAGGGGCCGTAAAAGGCGGAACAGTATTTCGCGCTGTAGGCCATGATTCCGACCTGGTCGAACCCGTTTTCGTCAAGAGCATCCCGGATGGCGGCGACACGGCCGTCCATCATGTCCGACGGGGCAATGAGGTCCGCTCCCGCCCGGGCGTGGGAAAGCGACACCTCGGCAAGAACCTCCAGGGTGGAATCGTTGTGAACTTCCTCGCCGACGAGCAGGCCGCAGTGGCCGTGGCTGGTGTATTCGCACAGGCACACATCGGTTGCAACGACCATCTGGGGATAGGCGTCCTTGATCGCCCGGACCGCTTCCTGCACGGATCCGTTTTCCGCGTGCGCTTCGCTGCCGCGCTCATCCTTGTGCGAAGGAAGCCCGAAGAGAATCACCCCCGGGATGTTTAGGTCGGCAACGCTGCGGATTTCCTCCATGAGAGTGTCCACCGAGAACTGGAAGACTCCGGGCATGGACTTCACCGGATTGCGCACGCCCTTTCCCGGCATCACGAAAAGGGGGTACATGAGCTGATCGACACTGAGCCGGGTTTCGCGGATCATTCTGCGCAGATTTTCGGTACGGCGAAGGCGCCTTGGCCTATATGCTGGGAAATACATGTAAAACTCCTCAAATAGAAGACCGGATAGGAACACGAAAAAACAGCAGCCGGTATTATAACCGGAATACGAACACGGAAGACAGAATATAGCAGGAAAAAACTATGGATATCACGCCCGGGTGAACGCCTCCCCGGTTCTTATCCCGGCATCGCCGGCCCAGGAAGCGGCGTCGACCTTTCCGGCCGACTGCGGACGTACTTTCCCGACCAGGAGTTCTCCACCGGGAACGGCGATTCTGATTCCCCTATCCCCTATTCCAATTACCGTTCCGGGCGCGTCCGAGGGGCCGCCTTCTTCAAACCGGGCGTTGTAGAAGCGGATCTTCTCGCCCCGGAATTGCGAATAGGCTCCCGGCTGGGGGTCGCAGCCTCGAATGAGGTTATAGATTTGCCTCCCGCTCCGGGTCCAGTCCACGGCGGCCGCCTTGTCGCTGCAGGGCGGTTCGTAGGTGGCCCTCGAATCGTCCTGGGCGATGCGGGGCGCTTTGCCGGCCTTGATCAGGCCGACCGATTCGACGAGGGAATTCACCCCGAGTGGAAACAGCCGATCGAAATAGAGCGAGCCGGCCGTGTCTTCCGGTCTGATTTCGACTTCCTTCTGGAGCAGTATCGGTCCGGTATCGATCCCGGCATCCGGCCAGAAGATGGAAAGGCCGGTTCGATCATCGCCCATGATGATGGCCCAGTTGATGGCGCTCGCCCCGCGGTGGCGCGGCAGGAGCGACGGGTGGTAGCAGATGGAGCCGAGAGGCGCGGAATCGAGGAAGCGCATGGGAATGAGGTCCGTCACGAAGGCAAGGACGACGAGGTCCGGCCGGAGAGCGGCAAATTCCCGGAAGATGCCGTCATCTTTGTACGTCGGCGGCTGGACGACCCGTATGTTTCTTTCCAGCGCCGCCTGCTTCAGCGCATCAGGCTTTGCCCCCGGCTTTTCCGCGGGAGTATATGTCGCGACCACATCTTCGCCTGCGTCCAGCAATGCCTCCAGTGTGCTCGCCCCGAAGGGCGCCTGCCCGATCAGAATGATTCGCATTACTCCCCCCTGCTTTTGGATTCCTCCGTCCGTTACTGCCCGGGAAGGCTCTTCCTGTCATTCCGGGCGCTTTTTCGTCCCCAGCTCCTTTGAGCCCGCTTGTTGGCGGGCGCCGGAGGAGTGACGCTTTCCCGGACCCAGATGTTCTGTTGCTGTGCCGGTTCCCCGCGAATCGCACACACGTCGTATCCGCATATGGGGCACTCGGGAGTCAGGCAGGGCTCGGCGTGGATGAGCGCATCCGCCAGTCCGGGGACATGGGACTTGAGCAGCGTCTCGATTTCCATGACCTCCCGGTGAGCCTGCTCCAGGCTGAGGTCGCGAGGCAGGATGATGTGAAAATCCACGTGGATTCGCTCCCCCGACCTCCAGGCCCTCAGGTGGTGGATATCTATCCAGGACTCCCTCCGGTGCCGGGTTATGACCCCGGTGATCTCGTCGAGCAGGTTCGGGTCCGAGGCGTCCATGAGATTGGAAAAGGATTCGCGCACCAGTCGCACACCGATGAATATGATGTTTACGGCCACCAGGCAGGCAATGGCTCCATCCAGCCAGTACCAGCTGGTCTGTCGCACGAGGACCAGGCCGATCAGCACTCCGGCTGAAGTGTAGACATCCGTCAGGATATGTTTTCCGTCCGCGGCAATGGCCGCAGACCGCGTGCGCCTGCCGGTTCGGACGAGGATCAGGCCCAGGCCGAAATTAGCGATTCCCGTCGCAAGCAGCACCAGGAGGCCGGCATCGAGGTGGGGCAGAGAGCTGGGTTGCAGGATTCTTGGCGCCGATTCCCAGACGATCCAACCGGCCGCCAGGATAATGAGCGCCCCTTCGAAGCCCGCCGAGAAGAATTCGGCCTTGCCGTGCCCGTAGGGGTGTGACGGGTCCGGGGGCTTCGCGGCAAGCACGACGCTGCCCAGAGCAAACGAACTGGCCACCACGTTGATTATCGACTCCAACGCATCGGAGAGGACCGCACTCGATCCGGTCAGCCAGAACGCATAGAACTTGGACGCCATCAGCAACGTGCTGACGGCGACGGACAGCCCCATCACCTTGAGCCGATTTCGGTTTTCGTTATTGGTAGATGCTGATGCGGTAACAGACATAGGACCTTCTTGTATGAAGGATCGAATTCCGGATTCAATTCGAATTCAAGGATATTCGTATAAGTGGGCGAACATATTGTCAACCCCCGGCGATCATTTGCCGGGGGAGTATTTATTCCGATTCGCACCAGAGATGCCTGGTATTCTTTTCATGAAGCCGCACTCTTCTGCGCCGCATGGCATCGCAATTGCGTCTTTTCTCATCCGGGGTCTCCAGAATGAGCGGAGGGACTTCGACCGGCTTTCCATTTTCATCCAGCGCGACATAGGTAAGATACGCGGAGGCGGTCTTGCGCACCTCGCCGGTCTTGGGCGTCTCCGCCTCGACCTGGACTCCCACCTCCATCGAAGTCTTTCCAACCAGGTTCAGGCTTGCCTTGAGCGTCAGAAGGTCTCCAATGAATACAGGGCTGTGGAAGTCGAGCCTGTCGATCGAAGCGGTAACCACATTCCTCCGGGTGTGCCGGATTGCCGCAACACCCGCGGCCGTGTCTATGAGCTTCATGATGACGCCGCCATGAACGTTCCCGGCCGGATTCGCATCCGTCGGATTCATCATTTGGGCCAATATGACGCTGCTCTCGCTCACTCGCTTTCCTTCCATTCCGCATCTCCGTACTTCAGAATACGCGCTCCGACACCGCGCCTTGGCCTTTTGGCCCAAGTGAGGGGCCGTTCGTCTAATTTATGCAAAAATTACCGGTATTCAATACCAAAACGGACAAACCGTCCACCGATGATGTATCCTGGACCGTGTTCGAAACCGCCGAAGAAAGGAAAAGCCATGCCCTACGTCAACATCAGGATAACGAAAGAAGGAGCGACACCGGAACAGAAAGCCGAACTCATCCGGCGCACAACCGAGATGCTGGTGGAAGTCCTGGGGAAAAACCCCGCTTCCACCTTCGTGATCATAGAAGAAGTGGAAACCGACAATTGGGGAATAGGCGGCAGGACCGTCACGGAATTACGCAAGAAGGCCGTCTGAAGCGTCTAACCGGCGCACCGTTTCATGGCCTTGGTCAGTTCCCTGTCGAATGCGGCCGCAAAACGCTGTTTTTCCTTCTGGCCGAATTGTTTGGGACCGGGCGTGATGCCGCCCGCCTCCCGGAGGTCCTGCATGAAATTCCGGATCGAGAGCCTCTCGCGGATGTTGTCCTCCGTGTAGATATCTCCCCGCGGATTCAGCACCACCACTCCCTTGGGAACGAGAAGGGAGGCAAGGGGAATATCCTGGGTTACGGCGAAATCGCACTCCACGGCATGCCCGGCGATGTATTCGTCCACGACTTCCGGCCCCAGGGCCACCCGGACGGTGGACACCCAGGCCGATTCCGGAACGCCGATGTATTTGTTGGCCACAAAAACGGCGACGATTTTCAGACGCACGGCGGCCCGAATTATCAGTTCCTTGATTTCACCCGGACAGGCGTCCGCATCGACCCAGATCTTCATTACCGCGTATTTTCCGATTCTTTTGAGATTTTTTACGAACTGCCGGCCTTTGCCGCATCAAATTTTCGATATAATGTAGTATACTTTCGCAACTTTCTCCACCAGTGGAATCGGTCCGGGGCCGGCAACCGGCTTCGAGCCGATCTTTTGTCACCTCGGCCACCATCGCTCCTGATGGAAAGGGTTGACAAGCCGACAGGCACTCTGTTAAGCTGGGAAATTGTCGGGACGTGGCGCAGCCTGGTTAGCGCGCTTGCTTGGGGTGCAAGAGGGCGGAGGTTCAAATCCTCTCGTCCCGACCATCGAAAACACCCCGGAAAAATCCAAGGCCCCTTCTTCGGAAGAGGCCTTTTTCTTTTCGCGGAGCCGAAAGTAACAAAAGATGCCGGCGAACCGCGTTCCCTCGCCCCTACGATATCAACAAGCACAATCCTCCTATCCAGCAACATTGCAACCCGAAATGGCTCCCGCAAAACTCTTTGACAAAGGGTAAAACTAGATATAAAAGGAAGGCCGAAATTGCGAATGAGGCATTTCCGAGGTGCCCGAAAGGGAGAATAGGGAACCGGGTGAAAGTCCCGGGCGGTCCCGCCACTGTAACCGGTAGTCCACCTCATAGCCACCGTCGGTCGTCCGTTTTCTTTCGGCAAGACTGGCGGGAAGGGAGGTTTGGGCGTTCGAATCCGGGAGCCAGGAGACCTGCCTGGAAATGTTGAGCATAGCCCCTTAGTGGGCGGCATATGTGTTCATGGATGATGGAAAAGTCCATGCCGAAACCGGCATGGGCTTTTTTTTTGGCCCTGAGCCCGCCCGGCCGGTTCGATCCCATTTATACGAGGAAAGGCACACTCGATGACCCAGTTACAGGAAGCTCTCAAGGGAAACATCACTCCGGCAATGGAACAGGTCGCGCAGAAAGAGGCAGTCGCGCCGGAACTGGTGAGGCAGGGCGTCGCCGCAGGCACCATCGTCATCCCCTGCAACACACAGCGTAAAGGAATCGTCCCCACCGGAATCGGCACGGGCCTGCGGACCAAGGTGAGTGCAAGCGTCGGCCTCTACGGAAGCGGCGCAACCATCGACGTCGAACTTCAAAAGATCAGGGCGGCAGCGGATGCCGGCGCCGATTCCATAATGGATCTGAGCGTCAGCGGGGATATCGACACCATGCGCCGCAAAAGCCTTGCGGCGACCTCCACCCCCGTGGGCACCCTCCCCTTCTACCAGGCGGTTGCGGAAGCGGCGGGAAAACACGGCTCCGCGGTCCATATGAGCGTCGACCATCTTTTCGACGTGATCGAACGCCAGGCCGCCGACGGCGTCGACTTCCTGGCCCTGCACTGCGGCACGACCATGGAAATCGTGCAGCGGGCCAAAAACGAAGGCCGCATCGACCCGCTGGTGAGCTACGGCGGTTCCCACCTCATCGGCTGGATGGTCTACAACCAGAAGGAAAACCCGCTCTACGAGCAATACGACCGGGTCCTGGAAATCGCCCGCAAATACGACGTGACGGTCAGCCTGGCCGACGGGATGCGGCCCGGCTGCGTGGCCGACTCGCTCGACGGCGCCCAGGTCCACGAACTCGTCATCCTCGGCGAACTGGTGCGGCGCGCTCGTGAAGCCGGCGTCCAGATCATGGTAAAAGGCCCGGGCCATGTTCCCCTCAACCACATAGACGCAACCGTCACGCTCCAGAAAAGCCTTTGCAAGGGCGCGCCCTACTTCGTCTTCGGCCCGGTAGTGACCGACATAGCCGCAGGCTACGACCACATCAGCGGGGCCATCGGCGGCGCGATAGCCGCCTGGGCGGGAGCCGAACTCATCTGCTACGTTACCGCGGCCGAACACGTCGGCATCCCCGACGTCGCCCAGGTGCGCGAAGGCGTTATTGCCGCACGCATCGGCGCGCACGCCGCCGACCTCGCCAAGGGACTCAAAGGCGCCGCGGAATGGGACCTCAAGATATCGCAGGCCAGAAAGGCCCTGGACTGGCCGGGACAGTTCGCCCTGGCCCTCGATCCCCAGCGGGCGGGCGAACTGCGCAAGCAGCGCAGCGAGGAATCTTCCGCCGCGTGCGCCATGTGCGGAAAGTATTGCGCGATGAAAGTGGTATCCCAGTATTTGGGCACCTCCAAAAAGTCTTGCTAAGAAAAGGATAGATCGATGACCCAGGTTCTTGAAGCCCGTGCGGGCAGGATCACTCCCGAAATGGAAGCCGTTGCGCGGCGGGAAAACATAGACGTCGAAACCATACAGGCCGGAGTGGCTTCCGGTGAAATCGTAATCCCAAGAAACATCAAGCGGAAACCGTTCAACTTCTGCGGTATCGGCAAGGATTTGCGCATCAAGGTCAACACCCTTATCGGCACGTCGAGCGATCGGGACGACATAGAGATGGAAGCCCGGAAGCTCGCCATCGCCGAGAAAGCGGGAGCGGACGCCGTAATGGATCTGAGCACCGGGGGAGACATCGACCGGATGCGCAAACAAACCCTCGAGCGGGCAAACATCGCGGTCGGCAGCGTGCCCATCTACCAGTGCGGCATCCAGGCCATCGACAAGCGCGGAAGCGTTGTTGCCATGACCGCGGACGATATGTTCGAGTCCATCGAAAAGCACGCCGCGGAGGGCATCGACTTCATGGCCATCCACTGCGCCCTGAACTTCGAAGTCATAAAACGCCTCAAAACCACCGGCCGCGTAACCGACGTGGTAAGCCGCGGAGGAGCGTTCCTCACCGGCTGGATGCTCCACAACAACAAGGAAAACCCGCTCTACGAAGAGTTCGACCGTCTGCTCGAAATTCTGAAGCGCTACGACGTGACCCTGAGCCTGGGAGACGCCATCCGGCCCGGCTGCACGGCGGACTCGCTCGACGGAGCGCAGCTCATGGGGATGATCATCGGCGGCGAACTCGTCGCACGGTGCCACGAAGCCGGCGTACAGGTCATGGTCGAAGGACCGGGTCACGTTCCCATGAACCACGTCCGGTCAACCATGCTCATCCAGAAACGGCTCTGCAACAAGGCCCCCTACTTCGTCCTGGGTACGCTCGCAACCGACGTCGCCCCCGGCTACGACCACATCACGTCGGCCATCGGCGCAGCCATAGCAGGCACCGCGGGCGTGGACATCATCTGCAACGTCACCCCGGCCGAACACCTCGGGCTGCCTACCGAACAGGATATCAAGGACGGCATCATCGCCGCCCGCATCGCCGCACATGCCGCGGACCTCGCCAAGGGCAACAAAGAAGCACTCGCCCAGGACCTCCAGATGGCCCGGGCCCGCGTCGCACTCGACCTGAAACGGCAAATCGGACTTTCCATCGATCCCGGCAAGTTCACCGCCGACGCTTCCCATTGCGAAGACGGTCACGCCTGCGCCGTCTGCGGCTCCGATTGCGCCGCCCATGTCGCCGCAAAGTATTTCGGGATCGCGTAATACAGGGAACGGGGCTCTTTTGGACATTCTCATTGCAATACAGTTCCTGACCAGAATCCCGGTCACCCTGCGCAGCGCCGTCAGCAACCAGGCCATGGCCAGTGCCATGGCCTGGTTCCCGGCCGTCGGATTCCTCATCGGACTTATGGCCGCGGCCGTCCATTACCTCTCATCCCTGGCTTTTGCCGAAAGCATCGGCGATTTCCTCTCGGTCGCATTCCTCATCGCGATTACAGGAAATATGCACGGGGACGGCCTCATGGACACCGCGGACGGCTTTTTCAGCGGCAAGCCCCGGGAACGCATCCTGGAAATCATGCACGACAGCCGGGTCGGCTCCCACGGGGTGATGGCAGGCGCGGGCCTGTTCCTCGCCAAGTTCCTTTTTCTGGCGCAGGTCCCCGCCTCCCTTAAATATCCGGCCCTGGTAATTTTTCCGGTCTTCGGCCGCTGGACCCAGGTCTATGCCGCAACCCTCTACCCGTACGTGAGCAGAACCTCGGGAACGGGCTCCTTCGCGAGCAGCGTCGGCAGGCGCGAAATCGCCCTCGCTTCCGCCTTCACCCTGGCCGCAGCAGCCCTGCTGCTCGGCCCCATGAAGTGCATCGGAGCCGCAGTCTTCGCCCTCGCGGCCGCAACACTCGTTACCCGGCTCGCGTATAGCAAAATCGGCGGCATCACCGGAGATGTACTCGGAGCCGTCAACGAAGGCGCCGAACTCGCATGCCTGCTTTTTCTGGGGCATGTTTGACAGGACCAAAGAGCGCGGGGGAATGATTCCCCCGCACCCCCCATATTCGGCCGTACGCGCGAACCCGCGAGGCGCGGGATTCAGCGCGTGCGGCCGAGCGCTCGGCGCTGTCGGCGGCTGCCCCGCGTTGCGTGGGGCGCCGCCGCAGCGCCACAGTGAGCCCCGCAAGGGGCGATGGGGGTGTGGGGGGCAACGCTCCCCACGCTTTTGCGCTTACAATCGGAGATAATTATGAACTCGATACTGCAAGATACACTCACTCGCATAGCGCCTTTGAGCGCCGATTGGCGTCGGAAGGCCAGGGCGCATCTGGACAATCTCGCCATTCCCCGCGGGAGTCTGGGGGAGTTGCTGGACGTTGCCGAGCAGTTGGCGGCGATAAGGGAAACTCTGAAGCCCTCCGTCAAAAAGAAGGTGGTGGTCACGATGGCGGGCGACCACGGGGTTGTGGACGAGGGCGTGAGCGCCTTTCCGAAAGAAGTGACCCCGCAGATGGTTGCGAATTTCGTGGCCGGGGGTGCGGCCATAAATGTTC
>JAEZXS010000398.1 GCA_023442755.1 Pseudomonadota bacterium
CCTCGCGGTTCATCCCCTGAAACGAACGCACCATTCAGAACATCATCAATCATCTTTACCGGCATGGCGCGGATGTCATCCATGAGCAGGTAAAAGACATCCACGTATCCGGGCATGCCTACCAGGAAGAATTGAAAATCCTGATCAATACTGTTCAGCCGCGGTTTTTCATTCCCATCCACGGCGAGTTCCGGCACCTGGTCAAGCACCGTCAGCTCGCCATGTCGCTGGGGATGAGCAGCGAGAACTGCCTGGCTGCGGAAGACGGCACGGTGATTTCTTTCGACGGCGAAACGGCCTCGACCGGAGAGCGGGTGGAGACCGGCAGGGTTTTTGTTGACGGCAAGGGAGTGGGCGATGTAGGAGGACTTGTCCTGCGCGACCGCCGCCATCTCTCTGAAGACGGCCTCGTGATCGCCTCGCTTGTGATCAACAAGGAGACCCAGGAGATTCTGAGCGGACCGGACGTTTTCAGCCGGGGGTTCATACACGAGGAGACCAAGCCGGAGATCCTGTACGAGGCCAAGTGCCTCATTTTCGAGATCATGGACAGAATGCTGCAGGAAGAGCCGGAACTGGACTGCACGGCCCTGCAGGAAGACATCCGCAGGGAACTCAAGCGCTTCTTCAACAGGCTGCTCGACAGAAGGCCGGTGATTTATCCCATTGTGGTGAGTATCTGAGAGGAGCCGGGACCGGCACCCGCCGGGTGACCCGCCAGGGACTTTTGGATGGACGGCAAAAAACACGAAATATGGGCTCTCTGCATTTTGACGATCTCGCTGCTGCTGTTTTGCAGCATCCTGTCATACCATGCAAGCGACCCGACCATCTTCAGCTCCGCGGCTTCCTCACGAAGTACGCACAACTGGATAGGCTCCTTCGGCGCACACGTCGCATGGCCCCTCCTCTTTCTCCTCGGATTCGGAGCCTACGGCCTGGTCTTTACCGGCCTGTGGGTGAGCCGCCGACTCTTCAAAGGTGACGGTTTCGATCATCCCTGGGTGCGGTTTTCCGGCATTGCCCTTCTCGTCATCAGCGGCATCACCCTTGCGGCACTGCACTGGCCGAAAGCGTATCCGATCGGCCAGGAGATAAAAACCGGAGGTATCATCGGGGGCGCGCTTTCCCGGTTCCTGCTCCAGGAACTCCACACGATCGGCGCGCATATCCTGCTGATCGGAATCTTTCTCATCGCCCTGCTCGTCTCCACTCCAATCACCCTGAAAGCGACGTGGGACGGTTTTGTGAATCTGCTCGCAGGTTTTTTCGACAGAATCATCGGATGCTTCACCACCGATAACGATCAAGCGGAAGAAGAAGCCGCCGAACCGGAAACCGAGGAACCGCGCAAGCCTGCGAAGAAGAAAAAGGCTGTTGCCGAAACTCCCGCGTCCACCGAACCGGTGATAAAGAAACAGGCCAGGAAGGACGATCCCATGCCGGTTCCCGCGGAAGCCTCCGCCGGGCAGTACTTTCTTCCTCCCCTGAGCCTGCTGGACACCTATGAAACGGAGACCAGCAAGCCCGACTGGAAAAAACTCGAACAGAATGCCCTGGTGCTCGAGGAAAAACTGGGCGATTTCGGCGTACAGGGCAAGGTTGTGGGAATCAACCCCGGCCCCGTGATCACCATGTTCGAGTATGCGCCCGCCCCGGGCATCAAGATAAGCCGGATCGTGGGGCTGGCAGACGACCTGTCGATGGCCCTGAAAGCCATAAGCATTCGCGTGGTCGCGCCGATTCCCGGCAAGGCGGCCATCGGGATCGAGGTCCCGAACGCAAAGCGCGAACTGGTTTCGATAAAGACGGTGCTCGAGTCGGAGATCTTTTCGGCTTCTCCGCCCCCGCTTACCATCGCGCTCGGGAAAGACATCAACGGTCAGCCCACGGTCGCAAACCTCGGCAAAATGCCCCACCTGCTCATCGCCGGGGCCACGGGAACGGGTAAGAGCGTGTGCATCAACACCGTCCTGAGCAGCCTGCTCTACCGCAATACGCCGGAGGACCTGCGGCTGCTCCTGATCGACCCGAAGCGGATAGAGCTGAGCAGCTTCGAGGGAATTCCGCAGCTCATCCACCCGGTCGTGACGGATGCCAAGATGGCCACACGCGCTTTGCGCTGGGCGGTCGAGGAGATGGAGCTGCGCTACAAGCTGCTCGCAGACAAGAATGTTCGCAATATCGAGAGCTACAACCGGGCGCTGTCGCGCGAGAAGCCGCAAAAGCCCAAACCGGTCGAGGAGGGTGCACCGGAGACGGAAGCGGAATCCGAACTGCAGCATCACAAGCTTCCCTACATAGTTATTATAATAGACGAACTGGCCGACCTGATGATGGTCGCATCGCGTGAGGTGGAAGAATCCATCACCCGGCTGGCGCAAATGGCCCGCGCCGCAGGAATCCACCTGATTCTGGCCACGCAGAGGCCCTCGGTCGACGTCCTAACGGGCATAATCAAGGCAAATATCCCCACCAGGATTTCCTTCCAGGTGTCCTCGCGAATCGACTCGCGAACGATCCTCGACGGTTCGGGCGCCGAAGCGCTTCTGGGTTCGGGCGATATGCTCTTTCTGCCTCCGGGTACGGCAAAGCTTCAGCGCATCCACGGCGCGTTCATCTCCGACACCGAGGTGTTGAGGCTGACCGAGCACTGGAAGGCGCAGAAGCTGCTCGAAGACCCGATCAAGGAGCGTGTCGATTTCAAGGAAGACGCGGCATCGGAGGTCAGCGAGGAAGAACTGGACGAAAAATACGACGAGGCTGTCCAGATCGTCATGGAAACGCGGCAGGCATCCATATCCATGCTGCAGAGGCGGCTTCGGGTGGGCTACAACCGTGCGGCCCGCATGATCGAAGTGATGGAACATCAGGGAATCGTTACCGCATCCGACGGAATCCGGCCGAGAGAGGTTCTCGGCAGGAGGACGTCCTGAGGAATATTCATGAAACATGTATGTAAAGCAACGCACAGTGCAGCGGTGATCCTTCTTGGAGCCCTGTTCATATTGTCTGCTTCCGGCCCGGTTTCGGCCGCATCCGCTTCATCTTCATCCGCCCCCATTCCCATGCTGGGGGAGATACTGAACAAGGTTGAGGCTAACTATCAGCAGATACAGGCGTTCACTGCCACATTCCGCCAGACCACCACATCCTCGGCGGCAGGAACCATAGCACCCTCTGAAGCCCTCGGGAGGCTCTATTACGCAAAACCCAGACAGATGCGCTGGGAATATGAAAAGCCGGAAGTCCAGGTCTTCGTCGCAAACAACCAGCACGCATGGCTCTACATCCCCACGGAAGGCCAGGTTTCCCTATTCGACGCCAAAAGGTTGTTCGCTTCTCCCCTGGCACAAACATTTTTCGAGGGGGCCGTCGGGCTCAAAAACCACTTCGACGTTACGCTCGAATCCACTCAGTCGAACAAGAGTATGGCCGTCCTTAAGCTCGTCCCCAAGCAGGAAGACCCGAACATCAAGCACCTCCATCTCTGGATCGACTTGCAGAGTTTCCGGATTTCCCGCATAGAGAGCCAGGATTTGCTCGGGAACACGAACAAGATAATCCTCGAGTCCCTGTCGCCGGTCCCGTCGCTCGACCCCAAGCTTTTCCACATGGAAGTTCCGCAGGCCACGCACGTGTTCGACGCCGAGGGACGTGAACTGACCCCGGTCGAGGTCGAGCACCTGAAGAGCAACATAGCAACCGGAAAACACTGAGCCGAAACCGGATAGCGTCATTCGCATCCGGAACCGGCCGGAAATGCGCCGCCATGCCAAGAAAAAGCCGAAAAGATTTACCGGTAATCGCAATCACGATGGGAGACCCCTGCGGGATCGGTCCCGAAGTTATCGTCAAGGCCTTTGATTCCGCCCGTTTCCGGTCCGGCTGCATCCCGCTTGTGGTCGGCGACCGGGCCCCGATGGAGCGCGCCATCGGCCTTCTTGGTTCCGGGTATACCCTGGCATCCATTCACGACGGCACGGGCTGGATTCCCGAAGTCATCTTCCGCCCCCAGCGCGGGGTCATCCCCATCCTCAGCCGAGACGTCCTGACCCCGGCCGACATCGAATACGGGCGCCCTTCTCCTGCCGCCTGCGATGTGACGGTTTCCAGCATCGCGGCTGCGGTCAAAATGGTTCAATCGAATATGGCGGACGCGATCTGCACATGCCCCGTCAACAAGGCGAAACTCTATGAGCAGGGATTTTCCTTTCCAGGCCACACCGAGTACCTGCAGGATTTGACCGGCGCAAAAGATGTCGTCATGATGCTTGCGGGTCCGAAGCTGCGTGTCTCGCTCGCGACCATTCACGAGGCCCTGGCCGATGTACCTGCCCTGCTGACGAAGGATCGGCTCCGAACCGTGATTCGGATCACTGCCGAGGCAATGGTGCGCGACTTCGCCGTAAAATCCCCGAGAATCGGCATTGCCGGGCTCAATCCACATGCGGGGGAGGCGGGAAAATTCGGCCGGGAGGAGCTGACGATCATAGGACCGGTTGTCGAAGAATTCCGCGCCAGTGCATCGCCCTGGCAGGTCAGTGGACCGTGGCCGCCCGACACCCTCTTCCACCGCGCCTGGTCCGGCGAATTCGACGCGGTTGTCGCCATGTACCACGACCAGGGGCTGATCCCGATAAAGCTCGCCCATTTCGACAACGCCGTCAACGTGAGTCTCGGTCTGCCGATTGTACGCACCTCGGTCGACCATGGGACGGCCTACGACATTGCGGGAACGGGCAAAGCAGACCCGGGAAGCCTCATCGCCGCCGTGAAACTCGCGTCCTCCATCGTCGAAAACAGGCTGGAATTCGAGAGAAACCAGCGCAGGCAATAGGTGACCGTCGACTTGGTCATGCCCGCGCCGGTTTGAGAGATTCCTCGTGAAGGAAATGTTTTTGCGGGAGCGGCTTTCAGTGCTTTCTAAAGACATCGTTGCTGGAAGCCTCTCCCACAATAGTGCAAATACCACCAAAGCGGCTGCTGAATGAAATGGCTCACGATCGCATCTCCATACATGGGGCCCGCCAGCACAACCTCAAGAATATCGACCTCGAAATCCCGCGCGACCGGCTCGTCGTTATCACCGGGGTAAGCGGTTCGGGAAAGTCCTCCCTCGCCTTCGACACCCTTTTCGCAGAGGGGCAGAGGCGCTACATCGAAGCCCTTTCCACCTATGCCCGGCAGATGATCGGACGGCTGAATGCGCCCCTTGTCGATGAAATCGACGGACTGAGCCCGGCCATTGCGATCGAGCAGAAGGGGCTTCCGCACAATCCACGCTCCACAGTCGGGACCCTGACCGAGGTTCACGATTACCTGCGCCTGCTTTTCGCCCGTCTTGGGACCATCTTCTGCCCCAATTGCGACCTGCCGGTCAGGCCCTGGTCCGTGCGCGAGATCCTTGCCGACCTCCCCCATGCCTTCCCCGCCGGAAGCCGGCTCCTGGTCCTCGCTCCCATCGGTGAAATCGCCGAAAAAGACCTGCCCCGGACAATCAAGTCCCTCCGTCGCGACGGCTTTGCGCGGATCCGGACGGCAGGCAACATATACGAACTGGACCCGCTCCCGCTGCTTCCCCGGCGGGCCGCGCACCGGATCGAGGTCGTCGTCGACCGCCTCGTGCTCGATGAAGAGCGCAGGAGGCGCCTGACGGACTCGCTGGAACTCGCGCTCCGCATAGGCAAAGGGGCTGCCGGATTCGCCACGCCGGGCGGGGAGGAAAGGTTCTACAGCGAATCGCCCCGCTGCGCATCCTGCGGCTATACGGCCCCGGAACTCACTCCCAGTCTTTTCTCCTTCCACCACCCGTCCGGGATGTGCCCGGAATGCAAAGGGCTGGGATATGCAGGGGAAGAAGAGGATCAGCGGGATACGGGCGAATCCGTTGCGGAAGCCGACGAGCAGGAAATCCCCCGGCTTCGGGCGGACTTTCCCGTCTGCCAGGCATGCTCCGGAACCCGGCTGAACGCGGCTGCCCGGTCCGTGAGACTCGAAGGGCTCACCATCGACCGGGTATCGGCAATGACTCCTTCAGCCATAGCTCAGTGGCTCGGGGGATTCGATCTCGATGAAGCCCGGGAGCAGATCGCTGAAAGGCCCAGGAAGGAAATCCTGAACCGGCTGAAGAGCCTGGAAGAGCTGGGCCTTCCCTATCTCACCCTGGACCGGGCGGCCAATACGCTCTCAGGCGGCGAAGTGCAGCGTGTCCGGCTGGCGCACCAGATCAGCTCGACGCTTTCCGGGGTCCTTTATGTTCTGGACGAGCCGAGCATCGGCCTGCATCCGCGCGACCATCAAAAGCTGCTCGAAATTCTTGTCCGGCTGCGGGATGCCGGAAACAGCCTCGTCGTGGTTGAGCACGACAGGGAAACCATCCTCCAATCCAATTACCTGATCGACATGGGGCCGGGGGCTGGAGCCCAGGGGGGCGAGGTCGTATTTGCCGGCTCGGTCCGCAAAATAGGGGACTGCCCGGAATCACTCACCGGCCAGTACCTGTCGGGAAAGCGAAAGATACCCGTTCCGAAGCGCAGGAGGAAAGCAGGCCGGGGATTCCTCCGGGTTACGGGAGCCACCGGACATAATCTCAAGAACGTTTCCGCCGCCTTCCCATACGGCTGCATGACCTGCGTGACGGGCGTTTCCGGTTCCGGCAAAAGCACCCTTGTTCTCGACACGCTTTACCTGGCGCTGGCCCGGAAGCTCTACCACGTCGAAACCCGCCCTGCACCCTTCGATACCCTCGAAAATGCCGACCAGGTGCGCAAAGTCGTCCTCGTCGACCAGTCGGCTCTCGGCAGGACTCCGAGATCCACCCCCGCCACCTACACCGGGATACTCAGTCTTATCCGGCAGTTGTTTGCGCGCGTGCCCGAGGCGCGCGCCCGCGGATATTCCGCCGCAAGGTTTTCCTTCAATGCGAAGGGGGGGCGATGCGAACAGTGCCGGGGCGAGGGACTGCAGCGTATCGAGATGATCTTTCTGCCGGACATTTATGTCACCTGCCCGGCCTGCGAAGGAACCAGGTATAACCGCGAAACGCTGGACATACTCTACCGCGGGCATTCCATAGCTTCCGTGCTCGATATGACCGTCTACGAGGCAGCCGGATTTTTCGAAAACTTCCGGGCGATCCGTTCCAAGCTGGACATGCTCATAGAAGTGGGGATGGGCTACATCCGTCTCGGCCAGCCCGCAACGACCCTTTCCGGCGGCGAAGCGCAGCGCATAAAGCTTGCCGCCGAACTGAGCCGCCGGGGTCAGGGACAGGCGCTCTATGTTCTGGACGAACCGACCACCGGCCTGCACTTCGAAGACGTCCAGAAACTCCTCCACGTCCTCAGGAAACTCGTGGACCAGGAGAATACGGTAATTGTCATCGAACACCATCCGGATGTGATCAAGTCGGCCGATTACCTGATAGACCTCGGCCCGGAGGGCGGAGAAGCCGGAGGGCAAATCGTCGCGGAAGGCACCCCGGAAGAGGTGGCCCGGTCGAAAGTCTCCCACACAGCCCCCTACCTGAAGCGGGCGCTGGAAATGGACAAATGACGAGAGGAAAAGAGGGAGAAAATACTGGTTTCCGGCCTTCGCCCATTGCCGTCAACTTAAATTAAAAAATCCTCTCGCTCGAAAAATGCCCATCCCAAGAATATCCCTGCCTGAAAAAAACACCTGATATGAGTCCGAGCTGCGGGCAGGAGTCCCCCCGAATCAGGGGCGGATTGCCCCGGGGATCTTTGAAAAAAATGTTTGATGTCCGGGAAACCAAAAGCGGATACAGCCTGACGCGAAGCGCGCAGGGAAGCCGACCCGCTCATGCTTCCAGCCTTCCGCGTCCCCGCGGTTGTTTGTCCGGGCACTCGCAAACCGGCTCCAGCAACCAATTTCAATGAAATTCAACAATTTCAATGGTTTTGATTCATTTCTGCAGGTCCGGTGATACTTCCTCCAAATACATTCACGCGTCGGCCCATAGACATACGGTTGACTTAACCACTCTCTGGACCCCGGCTTTCGCCGGGGCGACGTGATTGGTGGCTCGATCTCCTTAAGTAAGTCACGCGGTATGCGTGACGCAGGGGGTGCGGGAGCCGGGCTGTTGCCCAAATCCCCACGTCAGTTTACCCAAGCCTTCATAAAATGAAGTAAGTGATTGTAATTATTTGTCATTATGGTAAATTGTCCCATCATTTCGAACCTTGCGGAGTCGGTAGCTATGATGGGTCGCCAGTCAGAAGGCCAACAAGTCAAAATGTTCTATCACGGGTTCTGTCTTGAGCGGAGGGTGCGCTCCGATCACCCTCTGCGCAGGATAAAGGCATTGATCGACTTTGATTTCACCTACAAAGAGGTGGAGGACAGCTATGGATCAAATGGTAACGTGTCCG
>JAEZXS010000058.1 GCA_023442755.1 Pseudomonadota bacterium
ATCATCGAGATGGACCAGAGGCTGAACAGTTGGGAGATATCGCTCGACAGTCCGCTGAAAGAGGATTCGGAAGATACGCACAAGTCCTTTCTGCCTTCGGACGATTTGCCTGTGGACGACCAGATTGCCGACCAGGAAGCCAAAGCCATACTGCATGACAAGCTTATGCTTTTCAGAGAGCAGCTCAAGGGCAAAGAGGCCGTCATCTTCGACAAGCGGCTTCTGACCGAAGACCCGATGACGCTCCAGGAGATCGGAGATAAGTTCGGGATCAGCCGGGAGCGGGTGCGGCAGATAGAAAGCCGTCTCAAAAAGAAATTGAAGGCTTACCTCGAAGAGGAAATCGCCGATATCGATCTGCTCCAGGAGAGTATGATAGAAATTTAGAACTGCTGCAGCCGGCGAAACGAGCGGTCGCGGCCGCTCGCTTGAGGACAGTATTCAAAAGAGGCGCGTATCCCGCGCCTCTTTTCATCTGCCCCGGAAATGGAGCCACAGATGATAAAGCCTGCTATTGAACTGACAAAGGCGGCACGGGCCGCAGGCTGAGCAGCCAAGATCTGTCCAGGGGACCTGGCTGAACTTCTTGACGGGCTGCCCTCGGAAAGCGACCCGAACCTGATAGCGGGGCGTGAATTGTCCGAGGATGCCGGTGTGTACAAAATCTCCGAGGAACTGGCTCTTATCCAGACTGTGGATTTCTTTACCCCGATCGTGAACGACCCCTACGAATTCGGCCGGATAGCGGCGGCAAACGCTCTGAGCGATGTCTACGCGATGGGAGGGCGGCCCGTTACGGCTATGAACATCGCCTGTTTTCCCATTAAGCAGATGGATAAGGATATCCTGAGGGCAATCCTGGCAGGCGGGCTGGATAAGGTGCATGAAGCGGGCGCCGCGCTGGCCGGGGGGCACAGCATCGACGACCTCGAGCTGAAATACGGGCTTTCCGTGACGGGCATGGCCCATCCGCGGAAGATCTGGCTAAACTCGGGGGCACAGCTCGGCGATGTGCTGATTCTAACAAAACCACTCGGCACCGGCATCCTCGCCACGGCGATCAAGGCGGGGCTGGCCTCGGATGAGGCCGAGAAGCGTGGAATTGCCGTCATGGCGGAACTCAACCGGAAAGCGGCGGAGGTGCTGATGCGATACACGGTCCACGCCTGCACCGACATCACCGGTTTCGGGCTCCTGGGGCACGGACTGGAGATGGCTGCGGGAAGCGGAGTAACGCTTCAGATGACGGTTTCAGAAATCCCCATTCTGCCGGAAATCCACGATTTCGCCGGAATGGGGCTGGTTCCGGCCGGAAGCTATGAAAACCGGAACTACTGCGCGGACAGAATGCAGACTGCCGCAGTCAAGGACGCGATCATGCTCGACATCCTTGCGGATGCCCAGACCTCCGGGGGGCTGCTTGTCGCCGTTTCCGAGAGGGATGCAGCGTCCGTCGTGAGAGATCTTCGGGATGCGGGCGTAACGGATGCCGCCACGATCGGAGTTGTTTCGGGCCGGAGCGGGGGAGTTATCGAGTTGCGCTGATTCGGGTTACCGCCTGATGCCCGGGTCCTGCTTCTTTCCCGGAAGCCGCTTTTTCCTGGTCAGTACCTTTTCGTAAATTTTCACGTACTCGCCGGCAGATCGATCCCAGGAAAAATCCTGCGACATCGCTCTTCTCTGGATCTCCTTCCATCTGTCCGGCCGCGAATAGAGATGCAGGGCGGACTGCACGGCTTCGAGAAACTCTTCCGGTTCATAGCTTTGGAATTTGAATCCGGTCCCCGTGTAGGGATTTTCGAGGACGTCTACGACCGAGTCGTCGAGGCCTCCGGTCGCATGCACGACCGGGATCGTGCCGTAGAGCAGGCTGTACATCTGATTCAGGCCGCAGGGTTCATAGCGGGAGGGCATTAGGAAGATGTCCGATCCGGCCTCTATGAGGTGGGCCAGTTGTTCGTCGAATTGAAAATTCAACTTCAGACGATCCGGGTAGCGTTCCTGCATCAGCTTGAGATTCTCCTCTATTGCGGCATCCCCCGAGCCGAGAATCACCATGTTTACGGACGACTCCATCAGCCCGGGAAGGATTTTTTCGAGAAGATCAAAGCCCTTCTGGGTTGCGAGGCGGCTGATCATTGCCAGGAGAGGCAGGTCGCGGTCCTTTTCGGCAAAGCCGAGATATTCGCACAGAACCTCTTTGCACTTTGCCTTTCCGGACAGGTCGTCGGGGGTAAAATTGGCAGGAATCTGCCGATCGCTTGCCGGATTCCAGACCTGGGTGTCTATTCCATTCAGTATTCCGGCCAGAAAATCCCGCCTTTCCTTGAGCAGGCCCTCCAGGCCGAACCCGAAGTCTTCGGTTTGGATTTCGCTCGCATATCGGGGGCTCACCGTGGTGAGAAAATCGCTGTAGGCCAGACCGGCCTTGAGGAAACTGCACTGTCCCCAGAACTCCATCCCCTGCAGGGAAAATGCCGCCGGGGGAAGTTGCGTGAGGCTGAAATAGCCCGCGGGAAATACGCCCTGGTAGGCGATGTTGTGTACGGTGAAGACGGTTCCCGAGCCGAGCAGTTTGGGGTCGTAGCGCCAGTTCAGGTGAAAATAGGGTGCAACGAGTCCGGTCTGCCAGTCGTGCAGGTGGAAGATCGAGGGAAACCAGTCGAGTGACATGCAGAGTTGCCGGGCGGCACGGCTGAAGGCTATAAATCTTTCCGCGTTGTCTTGGTAGTCGCCGCGCGCCGGGCTGCCGTAGAGATAAGGGCGATCATAGAACTCATCCTTTTCGAGAAAATAGATGGGGATGCCCGATTCGGTTCTGCTTTCCCAGAAGTGAACGTGGAAGTCATGGACGCCCACGGGAATGATGACGTTCTGGGCGATGGGGTCGAGCGAATCGATTCGGTCGCGAACCGAGCGATACAGAGGCATAAAGATTCTGACGTCGCAGCCGAGCTTCTGGAGGGAAGCGGGCAGCGAACCGGCAACGTCGGCGAGGCCCCCCGTTTTTGCAAAAGGGGTTACTTCGGAGGCGCAAAAAAGAATTTGCATATGCATCCAGTGTGCCTTTATGAAGCCGTTTCACATGCAATGGCGAACGGCGCTGGAGTTGTTATTTTCCGGAAGTCGGGAGATTGCTCCCGGTCTTGTTTTTCATTTACACCAATTCGGATTCATATTAAACCCTCAACTCCGGAACGATCAAGAAGGCAGGTTCAGCGCAATTTTTCCATTCACAGTCCGTTCCTGATTATTGGAAACACCCGGCAAGTTCTTTACAATAGAAAATTGAAACTCTGATGCTTCCAACGAACGTGAATGGAACCGATACCGGCCTTCCGGCCCAGTAATCGGACTTGTTCTCGAATCGATGCGGCAGTACTTTAAGACCGATTTCAGGCTGCACAGTGACTGTTTGACACTTTTTTGAACCCGGGGGTTTTGTTTTGGAGAAGATCAAGCGCAGGCCGAGCAGAAAAATTCATATAGGAAACGTCGCAATCGGCGGCGATGCGCCCGTTTCCGTCCAGTCGATGACCAATACCGATACGCGGGACTGGCGTGCAACGGTGGACCAGATAAAAAGACTCGAGGATGCCGGGTGCGAGATCGTGCGGGTTGCCGTTCCCGACCAGGAAGCGGCGGACAGCTTCAAGTCGATCAGGCAGGCCATAAATATTCCTCTTATCGCCGATATCCATTTCGATTACAGGCTTGCGATCGGTGCAATCCGGTCCGGCGCCGACGCCATACGAATCAACCCGGGAAACATCGGGTCCCCCGAAAAGGTAAAGAAGGTGATCGATGCCGCCCGGGAGCGGTCGGTTGCCGTGCGGATCGGAGTCAACAGCGGGTCGGTTGAAAAGGATCTTCTCAAAAAGTATGGACATCCGGGGCCGGAGGCCATGGTGGAGAGCGCCATGCGGCATATTCGGTTCTTCGAGGACAACGACTTCGGCGAGATCAAAATATCCCTCAAGTCCTCCGATGTGATCGATACGATAGCATCATACCGGCTGCTCGCGCAGAAGACCGATTACCCGTTTCACCTCGGGGTGACGGAGGCCGGGACCGTGGTTGGCGGGGCGATAAAATCGGCTCTTGGAATCGGGTTCCTGCTGCTGGAAGGCATCGGGGACACCATGCGGGTTTCGCTGACCGCCGACCCCGAGGAGGAAATGTATGTCGCATACTCGATTCTGAGGGCGTTGAAGCTGCGGCAAAGAGGAATCGAACTGGTGAGCTGTCCGACCTGCGGGCGTACGGAAATCGATCTCATCCCGTTGGTGAACAGGGCTGAAGCCCTGCTCCGAAAGGTGAAATCCCCGCTCAAGGTAGCCGTCATGGGATGTGTCGTGAACGGTCCCGGGGAAGCGCGGGAGGCGGATGTCGGAATTGCGGGGGGAAGAGAGAGCGGGATACTGTTCAAAAGGGGGGAGCGGGTCGAAAAAGTCCCGGAATCGGAGTTGCTGAACCGGTTGATCTCGGAAATCGAACAGATGACGGGAGAAAAGATAGCCTGATCGAATCGGGCGCCGACAGGACGGGTGCATGCGTTTTTTTGAGCTACTGGATCAGGTTCTCGGATACCATCCAAAGGCAAACATTCTGCTGCTTGAGAAGGGGTACGTGTTTGTCGCGAAAGCCTATCGCGGCAAAGATCCCGCGTCCAATGAGCCTTATCTGAACCATCCGCTTTCCACTGCGGCGATCCTCGCCAAAATGCATCTCGACGAAGAGAGCATCGTAGCCGGTTTGCTCCACGATTCGCTGGAAAAGAAGTACATCACCTTCGAAGAACTGCAGGACCAGTTCGGCCCCGATGTGGCCCGCATCGTACAGGGGGTGACGAGACTCACGCAGATAG
>JAEZXS010000126.1 GCA_023442755.1 Pseudomonadota bacterium
AACAAACCTGCTCAACCTGCTACTCGCCTGCCGCCCTTGAACCACATCAAACAGCACAGCCCTTTTCAGAGCGTTTCTTCGCGGCTTTCCCGCATCATCAGGCGGGATTCGCACGATAAGATACCAACATTCCTGACATATTGCACGCCATACTCTTTGCCCGCAGGCGGCTCAATTCTTTTGCTCTTCTTCGCGGCTTCGCGTCTTCGCGAGAGAAAAAACAAACCTGCTCCTCCCGCTAAACGCCTGCCGCCCTTGAACCACATCAAACAGCACAGCCCTTTTCAGAGCGCTTCTTCGCGGCTTACCCGAATCATCTAGCGGTATTTGGGAGTTAAGATACCAGCATTCCTGACATATTGCACGCCATACTCATTGCCCCGCACTCAACGGTGCGGCTCAATTCTTTTGCTCTTCTTCGCGGCTTCGCGTCTTCGCGAGAGAAAAAACTAATTCTATCCTGCCTGCTGCTCGCCTGCTATCCTTGCCCCCGCATCGAACAGCACAGCCCTTTTCAGAGCGCTTCTTCGCGGCTTTCCCAACGCTTCGCTGGCTTCGCGAGAGAAAAAACAAACCGGCTCCACCTGTTACTCGCTGCCGCCCTTGAATCCACGCAGAACAGCATAGTCCATTTTGTAGCGTTTCTTCGCGCCTTCGCCCCCTTAAAACCTATTCTTTTCGCTGGGTCAGGGAGGGGTCGTTTCTGTCGGTTTTGAAGTCGGCCGGATTGAGGCCGTATTTGTGGAGAAGCTTGTAGAACTCGGCCCGGTAACGGCCCGCAAGGCCCGCCGCGCGGGATACGTTTCCGCGGGTTTCCATGAGCACCTGGGTGAGGTAGGCGCGTTCGTGTTCCTCCCGGGCTTCGTTTAGAGGAAGGAGTTTTCTTACCTGGGGCTGTTCCTCGCCCCCCAGGAACAGGTACTCGGGGGTGATCACGGGATGGTTCGACAGCGCTACGGCCCTCTCCACCACGTTGGCGAGTTCGCGCACGTTTCCGGGCCACTTGTGGAGCATCAGGCGCTGCATGACCTCGGCGGAAAAGCCCTGGATCTGTTTGTTCATCTCGCGGCTGAAATGCTGCAGAAAATGACTTGCCAGCAGCGGCACGTCCTCGATCCGCTCCCGCAGCGGGGGCAGGAAGATCGGTATCACGTGGATCCGGTAATAGAGGTCCTCGCGGAACTTGCCCTCCCGGATGGCCTTCCACAGGTCCTGGTTGGTCGCCGCAACGAGGCGGATATCCACCTTGATGGGCTGAACCCCGCCAACGGCGTAGAACTGGCGCTCCTGGAAGACCCGCAGCAGCTTCACCTGGAGCGGAGGGGTGAGTTCGGCAATCTCGTCCATGAAAAGCGTTCCGCCGTCGGCCTGCTGAAGCAGCCCCTTCTTGGGCTGGTCCGCCCCGGTGAACGCCCCCTTCACGTGCCCGAACAGTTCGTTTTCCAACAGTCCTTCGGGTATTGCGCCGCAGTTGATGGCCACGAACGGTCCCTTCGAACGGGGACTGCTCAGGTGGATCGCCTTCGCCATCAGTTCCTTACCCGTGCCGCTCTCCCCATAGAGGCAGACGGTGCTGTCCGTTGCCGCTATCTGGGTGACCTGGCAGAGGATTTGCTGCATCTTCTCGCTCGAGGCGATGATGTTGTCGAAGTGGTAGCGCTCCTTCACCATGTGGCGGAGCCGTTCGACCTCGTTTTTCAACTGGCCCACTTCAAGGGCCTTTCCCAGGCGATAGAGCAGATCCTTGGCCTCGAACGGCTTGGTCAGAAAATCGTAGGCCCCTTTCTTCGTGGCCTCCACGGCCCGTTCGATCGTGCCGTGGGCGGTGAGGATGATCACAGGAAGATAAGGCTGGATTTTCAGCAGCTTTTCCATCAGTTCGATTCCGTTGATTCCCTCCATTTTGAAATCGAGGATGGCCGCACTGTAGATGTCTTCATGTGCGCCGGCCAGGGCCTCTTCGCCTCCCTTGGCAAGCGTCACGCGGTAATCGGCCCCTTCGAGGCGGGCCTTCATCAAGGTGAGCAGGCCTGCGTCGTCGTCTACTACAAGGATATGTTCCCTAGGCATTTCCACCCTTAATAGAGGAGTCCACGTTCTTTCTGATCTATCTCTATGTCGATCTGGCGCGAGCGTTCGAGCTGCCGGTTCAGTTGCATGATCTTCTCGTCCCGGGCACGGATCTCGTCTTCAAGGTGCTGGCGGCCGGGTTCCTGAACGCCCTCACCCGACATCTCTCCCGACCCGGCCGCATCCGCGGTCAGGCCCTCATCGGCCTGCCTGCTCGCATCCGCCGCAGGTTCGTTTGACCGCTTCTCGCTCGCGGCCGCATCCTTCGATTTCACCTCGTCGCGCAGCTGCCGCACCCGGCCCTCGGTCTTCATGTTCTTCTTCACCATGTCGATCCATATGCGGGCCTGGTAAGCCCAGGGACTTTCCGGCGAGCCCTTGCACAGGTCGTCCAGGTACTTCAGGCCCTTTGCCGGATTGTAGTACGGGCTTTTCGAGTAGCAATGCAAAAAGCCTATGTTGAAAAGAGCCGCCGCGCACTCTTCCGGCTCCTTGCAGTTCTTCAGCGCTTCCTGGTTCTTGGCGAGAAATCCCGCATAATCGCCGCTCTGCATCGCATCCTGCGGTGGGAACAGCGGCGGAGGCTGGATTACGGTATGCACAGTCCGAATAGGCTCGGAAGGCGCACAACCGGAAAAGCCGTATGCCAAAACGCACGCGGCCGCACCTGCTAGAATTCCCGATAAAATCCTGTGAGGTATTTTCATGAGTTCGCTCTGGAAATATTGGACATGGAACAGTCGCATACTCCATCCATACCGGAAGTGACCGGCAAAGTGAAATGGAAAGTTGCCCCTTCCCCTTTTTCACTTTCCGCCCAAATCCGCCCCTTGTGCGCCTCAACGATATGACGGGCTATGGCGAGACCAAGCCCCGTACCCTGACGGCTCTTGGCCCTGTCGTTCGTGCTCTGGTAAAAGTGCTTGAATATGTTCTGAAGCTCTTCCTTCGCTATTCCGGGACCGTCATCCGACACCCGGACCTCCACTATACGGGGCTGCCCGTGCCCTCCGGTGAGCAGGGCCGTGATCCGGATTTCCCCTTCCTCGGGAGAAAACTTCAGCGCATTGCTCAGCAGGTTGTCCAAAACCTGCTGAATTCGACGCTCATCGATATACAGCATCGGAATCCGGCTGCTCACGTCGGTAAACACCTCGATGTCCCGTTTGCGCGCAATCAGGTCGACCGCCTGAACGCTCTTGTCCACCACGCCGCCCAAGTCGCACATCGTAAACTCGTAGTCCATCATCTCGGCCTCCATCTTCGACAGGTCGAGAATGGATGTGATGCTCTGGAAGAGGCGCTGGCTGTGATTGCGCACGACTTCGAGGATTTCCCGCTGGTTGTCGGTAAGCGGCCCCGGTATCTGTTCGAGCAGCAGGGCCGTCCCCTCACGAATCGCGGTGAGCGGAGTGCGCAATTCGTGGGACACATGGGCGGTGAAATCCGCTTTCAGCCGGTCCAGTCTTTCGAGTTCCTCAGCCATCCTGTTGAATGCTCCGGCCAGTTCCAGGACCTCCCTGGGACCACCGGTCTCGAGCGTGCGGGTGAACTCACCCTGCCCGACGCGGCGCATCTCTTCGGCCAGACGCTTCAGGGGACGGCTGATCCCCCGGGCATGCAGATAGGCGAAGGAAGAGGCCCCGAAGATCCCGAACAGGGTCAGCCAGAGCATTACGTCTGCGGCAGATGCCGCATGGTCCCGGGCGAGGGCCGTCTTTGCCGAGGTCATCTGTTCGCGCAGCCGGATAAGCTCATTGGCCTTCTCGATCGTCCCTTCACTCATCCGGAACTTGGTCGATTCGGAGGGCGCCTGACCGGAAATGATCTGCGCAACTTCCTGGTTGTAGAGCCCGTGGAGAAGACCGAGTTCGGTCACCAGTTCCTTTTCCCGGTCCGTGGTGATGATGGAGGAAACACGGGAAAGCGCGTCGTTGAAATCGTCCTTGTTTTTCGTGTACCCGTCCTGAAACGACTGGTCGCCCATCAATACGTATTTTTCCGCATTCCGCATCTCGGCAAGAAAAGCCTTCAGCAGGCGTTTTTCTTCGTTGATGCAGGTGGAATCCACCGTCAGGGCGTCGGTGTTTAGCTGCGAAACCAGGTTCAGTTTGGAGAGGGAATAAAGGCTAATGACCAGGATCAACGCTATAAGGGCGCTTTGTGCGAGCATAACCCGCGAAAAAATTGGCAGTCTCATGTACAACTTCTCTGTTCGATAGGGGTACTGAAAACAAAACTTGGAAGATCCTGCCGCACTAGCCAAAAATGGATACCCGATATTAAACGAAAATATCTATTTGACAATAAAAAAGACTTCCTGCGGCGTGAAGCGCAGGCGGCATGAGCGGCCTGGTACTCTGAAATCCTGATCGGGTGATTCCAAATCCGTGCCATTCCCGATTACCCGCATAGTCGGCTACTATCGGCCCATCCGGGTGCAGGCAAATGCATACATGAGTGTAGGCACACTACTACACTTTTCCCGATGCGAAAAGGCCGGATCCTCCCATCCCCTCCATGCCTCCCCCGGGTTCGCAGACATCGGCGCCCCCGGCCGGGACTGGCACGCCCGGTGCAGATATTTCCAGACTCACCCCCGATCCCATAGGAGGGGAGAAGGCCCGGTACGGGCCTGTTCGGGATTCGTGATGCTTTCAAAGACATTAAGGGGAAAATAGACATGCTTATTCGCATGGATCGCTACAGCACGATAAGTCGGAAACGGACCCAGGGAGCGCTGGAAAAAGCCCTCACCGAGCTTGGAGAAAAGGTGGGCGAGCGGAGCGCAAAACTGCGAATGCTCCACAACGACCTCCACCGGGAGGTCCAGGAACGGCAACGGATCGAGGCGGAACTCGAAGCAGCCCACCGCCGCCTCATCGAATCGGAAAAGAACCTGCGGCTTCTGTCCCAAAGGCTCTTTCTGTTTCACGAGGAGCAAAAACAAACCATCGCGCGCGAACTGCACGACGGCGTCGCCCAGTCCCTGGCCGCAATCAAATTCGGAGCCGAACACGCCCTTCGGAGCATGAACGAGCAGGAACACAGCGAGACTGCAAAATCGGCGATCGAGCGCATCATACCGCTCATCCAGGGCACCCTTGCCGAGACCCGCCGCATATATACGGACCTACGGCCCGCCATTCTCGACGACCTCGGAATCGTCGCGGCAATAGACTGGCTGTGCCGCGATTTCGAAAAAGCCTTCACGAGAATCCACATCGAAAAAGAACTGGACGTCGCCCCGGATGAAGTCCCCGAACCGCTCAAAATCGTACTGTTCCGGGTGATCCAGGATATCCTCGCCAACATCGCCAGGCACAGCGGGGCACAGCGGGCAACCGTTTCGCTCATCCACGCCGCCGGAGCACTCATTCTGACCATCAAAGACGACGGAGTGGGATTCAACCCGGAAAAGGCCTTCGCCGACAATGCCCAAGGCAAAGGCTTCGGCCTCATGGCCATGAAGGAAAGAGTCGAACTCTCGGACGGGTTTTTCTCCATCGAATCCGAACCCGGACGCGGAACCACCATACGCGCCGCCTGGCCGGTCCCCGATTCCATGAAAGAAGCCGGCTGAAGGCTTTAGAGGGAATAAGACACGAAGAAGAACGAGATCAGAGCACGAGCCGCGAAGAAGGACAGACTATAAATAACCGGAGGCGAGGCCCGGGATCCTGTGAGAGCGGCTTGCAGCCGCGATTTAAGGGCACTCGGCGCGTCGGAGACTCTGTCGATTCGCCGTCTTTTTATTCCCACGCGAAGCCGCGAAGACGCGAAGAAGAGCAAAAGAAAAAAGCCCTCCATCTAAAGCAACGTAAGTAAGTATATGCTTTTAATTTGCATATTTACTTTGGAGGAAAGAATCGCGGCTACAAGCCGCTCTCACAGTGTTTCACATCACTAAAGCAATTTTTCATTATTGTCTTTCTTCGCGTCGTTCTTCTTCGCGGCTTCGCGGCTTCGCGTGGGAGAAAACCAATACGCACCTCCGAAGACCATGCATCGCAACCCAAAGCACTCCCGCTGGTTCTCACATCGCCCGAAAGCTACTTTTGGTACTGTCTTTGTTCGCGTCGTTTTTCTTCGTGTCTTCGCGTGGGAAAGAAACCGGTACGCATCGTCGAAGGACAAGCATCGCGGCTACAAGCCGCTCTCACTGCAACCTTGCCTAAAG
>JAEZXS010000145.1 GCA_023442755.1 Pseudomonadota bacterium
GTTCTATACCTCACTCCTGGTGTGATTCCGCGCAGAGAGCATAAGAGCAAAATTCAGTCACAGTAGTGGCCTGTGCTGGCATTCGAATGCTTATTCACGCGAATACAGGCCCTTCTGCGATTTTGCCAGACTTCTATGCCGTCAACGAACAACGGGCTTTCTTCGTTGTCAGGGCCAAAGAGAACCTAAAGTTCAAACGGCTTTACTCCGCACCGAAAGACAAACAGAGCGGAATCAAAGCCGACCAGGTGGTCGCCTTGGTAACGCCGAAATCGAAGAAAGCGTACCCGGCGAGATTGCGTCGCGTCAGCTATTTTGACAAAAAACGAAAGCAGCGACTCGTGTTCCTTTCGAACAACTTCGACATCTCCGCAACGACGGTTGCCGCCATCTACAAGCAACGGTGGCAGGTGGAACTCTTCTTCAAGTGGGTCAAGCAGCATCTGCGGATCAAGTCATTTTACGGGACCTCGGTCACGCCGTGCAGATTTGGGTCGGCCTTTGCATCTACCTGTTGGTGGCCATCACCAAAAAACGGCTCAAAATCGAGTGCTCATTGTACACGTTTCTACAAATTCTTGAGGTCAATCTATTCGAGAAAAAGCCAATTATATTAGTGGTTTCAGAGGCTCTTAAACAAACCGTCGTGGAGAATCACCCTCGCAACCAGTTGAAATTATTTGAAAGTGAACCGGACAGTAGTGAACAGGCAGAAAATACCGAGCAGCAAAGCCGCAATGCCTCTATTCATGGCTCTTCCCGTATATTGTGTTGTGGCCTGTTTAAGGGGAAAGGATTCACACAGGTATAGGACGGGGAACGACTTTACGAATATGCAAACAATAATGACTGGCTGCTCGGATGTAAAGTTGGCTGCAAACCAGCGATTTCCGGGAAATACCGATGCAGGGTTCCCGGGAATGAGCAAATCTTTTTAGCTCACACGGAGAGCAGGAGATTCATGGCTTTGCGTGTGTCTCCGGGAATCGTACGATCGGCTTCGGCCCTGCCAGTTGGTGGGATAAATCCTTCCCCTTTTTCTGCCATATGTGCTAATTTACTAAATTCAGCATCAGCTCAGAGGGTATTTAGATGATCGATATTCATTCCCACATCCTACCGGGACTCGACGATGGCTCCGATGACTGGGGGCAAAGCTTTAGGATGGCGGAAAACGCCGCTAGAGATGGAATACGGGGAATAATTTGCACTCCCCACTGGTCTCCGGCATTCCCCAATAACGATCGCAACAGAATTCTTGAAAACTTTGCGCAATTCCGCGAACGGGTTCAGGAAGAAGGAATTCCGATCTCGGTTTTTCCTGGCTGTGAATTGGTTATTGATTTCGGCCTGCCCGAAAGGATAGAGGCTGGCGAAGCACTCACTGTCAACGACGAACGGCGCTTCGCCCTGATCGAGACACCTCATGAGTTCATACCGCCCAACGTCGAACACTTTTTCTGGATGCTGCAGGTCAAGGGCATCACGCCTATCCTTGGCCATCCCGAGAGAAATCGACAGATATTAAAGGACCAGTCCAGGCTCGTAAGTTGGGTGGAATCGGGAGTCCTGGTTCAGATCACAGCGGGAAGCATTATCGGACATTTTGGAAAGCCCGTCCGTCAACTGAGTGCAGAAATGCTCCGGCGAAATCTGGTCCATTTTGTTGCATCCGATTCGCACTCCTGTGACGGCAAACGCCATCCCGGACTATCACAGTGCCGTGACCTTACGGCAGGAATCATTGGTGAAGAGGAGACCGAAAAGATCTTTTGCGCCAACCCCTCCTGTATTCTCAGGGGCGTGCTTCCCGATATACTGGAGCCGCTCCCTCCCCAGGCAAAGCGCCCTTCTCTTTTCGCACGGTTGCTTCATTTCCGATGAACCGGCAATGCCGAGTTTCGGTTGCGCCCACCTTGAAACGGATTGATTTTTTCACAAAGCTCCAGTATTGAGTATAAGGCAGCTTGAAAGATGCCCGGCGGGGCACAACGGATAATGTTCGCCGCTCCTTGCCGTTTCCCCTTAACCGTTTTTGCTCCTATCACCATGTCCCTGATCCACAAAGGTAGAATCATGATTAGCCATTTGCCGGTATTTGCGATGGCAGCTCGAAGAGCGCTGTGGGCCGGCGTGGTCGGCATCTGCGTCCTTGTGGTGTGCCTGGCGGTTTGGCCCGTCAATGCCCGCGCTGTCGTTTCCAACAACGTTCCCCTGGACCACTGGTCGTATAATGCCATTGATAAACTGGCCGGCTTCGGGCTGATATATTCCGATATGCGCGGAACGCGGCCCTATACACGCCTCGAGGTTGCAAGGCTGGTCAATGAAGCCCTGAGGGAAAAGGAGCAGAGAAAGGACCTGAAAATCCCGCCCCTGCTTGACTATTTTCTGGAGCGGTTCCAAAGCGAGTTTGCGGAGGAGTTGGCGGTTTACGGGAGGGGAAACGGCGGGAGCGGGGCAAAACTGGTCTTCAACCCTATTGAAGAGGCCCAGGCCCGCTATGTTTTTGTCGATGGGAAACCCAGAGATTTCCTTAATCTGTCAACCGGCTACAGACAGTATCCGGGGGCCACGGGGAGCGGTATAGTCGCTACGGAAGGGACTCCCATGCTGCCCAACAACGAGGGAGTCGTTTATGGGCGGGGAAGCAATTTTTCTTTCCAGTTTGCTTCCAGTTTCAGGCTGTGGGACGTCTTTTCGGGGTACGTGGAGCCTATTTTTCTTGTGCGCGAAACCGACAGCAGCGGGAGGAGCCTGGCGGCTCTCAGCAACAACCGGGTGCAGGGCAGCATTGACGCTTACGATCAGGCCGAAGCTGACATTCTCAAGGTATATGGGAAATTTTCTGCATTGAATATAGAGCTGGAAGCCGGGCGAGACTCGATGTGGCTGGGCCAGGGGTACCGCGGAACCCTGATAGTTTCCAACAATGCCGCCCCTTTTGACATGTTGAAGCTCTCGAATCCGAACCCCAGCATCCTCCCCTGGATTTTCAAGTACCTGGGCTTATTCAAGTACACGGCCTTTATCGCGCGCCTGGACGATGACCGCGATTTTCCCAACCCTGCCTTTTTCGGCGGCAGACTGGAGTTCAAGCCACATCCCCTGGTCGAGTTCGGGGTAACCGGTTCGCTTATATTCGGCGGAAGTGGATCGAATAGCATCGGGATGCCTGGAGCGTCCGGACAGGAAGATGGTATTATGTCCGTCGACGCGAGGGTGCGGCTCCCATTTCTCCGGAATGCGGAAATATATGCGGAATACGGCGGGGAAGATCTCCTGACCGACACACCCTACTGGTTTGAACCCGTTTTCAACGATATCGCCTACCTGGTCGGCATTTACTTTCCATCAATCTTGGAAGACGGGAAGACCGATTTGCGGATCGAGTACTCCAATACGGCATTCAAGAAGGGGCCGGGCCACGGTGGATTGTGGTACGGACACAGCAAGTATAGATCGGGGGATACCTACGAACAGATGATCATAGGGCACGCCATGGGACCCGATGCCCGGGACCTTTTCGTACGAACCACGCATTTTCTATGGAACAATTTCTCCCTAGGGTTTGATTACGAGCATATGGACAGGGGGATAACGAATGGCCAGACCGTTGAAAGAACTGACGGTATCGGTTTTGATGGGACCTACGACTTAAACGATCACTGGCGCGTGATGCTGCGCTATGGTTTCGAGTCTATATCCGAGTTCAACCTGGTTCCAGGTGATAACCAACAAAATCATCTGTTGATGACCACCGTGAAATACACGTTCTGAACCTGTGCAAGGGGCAAAAAAAAGAGAGGCGCGAATCCAAGGATTCACGCCTCTCTGAATAATCTTCATTTCGGTTCAGTGTGTTTTGACCCGGTTGGTTTTTACCCGGTCCACCCCACCCGGTTGACAACTATCCTTTTCAAACCTCAACTACTTCCAGCTGACTCCCCGGAAGATCATTTCGCGTCTGATATTTTCCTTGTACTTGCATACCAGCCTGAACATGTCCGCCAGGACCTCGGTTGTAAGGTAATGAGGTCTCAAACCGAGTTCGAGAAGCCCCGAATAGGTCGGGTTATAGTAATGGTCCTCTTTTTCCACCCGGGGGTTTTTCACGTTATTTACCTTGACGTCATACCCCAGGGTACTGCCCGCTTCCTTGACCTTTGCCGCCAGGTCGTTCACGGAAAATGTCTCGACAATCTGGTTGAAGACCCTTAGTTCGCCCGGTTTGGCCGGGTTCAACAGGGAGAGATGAATGCACTGCAGGCTGTCCAGGATATTCAGATAGCCTCGAATCTGGCTTCCATTTCCGTAGACTGTGAGTGGGTATTCGGTTATAGCCTGCACGACGAAGCGGTTCAGGACCGTACCGAACACTTCGTCGTAGTTGAAATTAGGCAGAAGGCGCTCGTCCAGAGCGGTTTCGTCCGTTGCGATCCCGTAGACCGGCCCCTGCATCAGGTCCGTAACCCTGAGGCCCCAGGTCCGCACATAGAACCATAAGAGATCAGTATCCTGGATCTTGGTTGTGTGATAGAGAGAACTGGCCTGCCTTGGATAAAGAAATTTGTCTTTTCTGCCCTTGTGCTCGATTTCCAGCCATCCCTCTTCGATATCTATATCCGGGGTGCCGTATTCCCCCATGGTCCCGATCTTGACCAGATGGCAGTCGGGGTTAGTCTCCCGCACGGCATATGCCACATTGAGGGTGCCGATGAGGTTGTTGGAAACGGTCTGGGCCGCCTTGTCCCGGTCAATCATGGAATAGGGCGCCGAAGGCTGCTCGGCAAGATGGACCACGGCGTCGGGGTTGTGTTGTTCGAAAACTCCCTTCAAAAAACGATAATCGGCAATATCGCCAATGTAAATCGGGACATCATGCCCCGAGACTTCCCGCCAGATCTCTGCGCGCCGAGCGAGATTGGGAATGGGGGCGATAGGCTGGCAGTCCAGTTCCCGGCACATATTGCGCCGAAGATAGTTGTCGACTGCAATGATTTCGTGTCCCTGCTGCGAACAGTACATGCAAAGCGGCCATCCGAGATAACCGTCAGCACCGAGTATGAGAATTCGCATCGTGCGTGTCCTTTCGCGTTCCGCGCCTATCAGCTTGAAAGGGGAACGTTCATTTTATGCTCTGGAACCACTCCCACGTTTTCTGCAGCCCGCCCTCCAAATCGCTGGAGGGGGAGAAATCAAGGAGCTTCTGTGCCCGGGCGATCGATACGAAATTGCGGAGAACCTCTCCGGGTCTGGATGGAGCATATTCGACTGCGGGAAACCGTGCATCTCCGACAATCTGGCGCATGACGGCCAGCAGCTGATTAATGCTTGTTTCGCGACCGCAGCCCAGTTGTATCGGCCCGCCGAAGGGCACAGGGGCATCCAGCGCCGTGACAATCGCTCGGCAGAGGTCTTCCACAAAGAGAAAATCGCGTGTTTGTTCACCGTCCCCATATACGGTCAGGGGGGTCCCCTGCTGGATGCAGCGGAAGAACTTCGCAATGACGCTCCCCTTGTGATACGACCAAGGGCCGTATATGTTGGAAAACCTGAGGCTTACGGTCGGAAGGCCATAAGCGCCGTGAAAAGCCGAGCAGTAGCCCTCTCCGGCCAGCTTGCTCGCGCCATAGGGGGAGATGGGGTGGGGAGCCATGTCTTCGTGCACGGGAGGGGTGACATCCCCCACGATGGCGCCGCCGGTGGAAGCGAAGACGAAACGATCGACCCCGTGCTTCACACTGGCCTCGAGCAGGTTAAATATTCCAAGGACGTTTGTGTCGAGGTTGATCCTCGGGTTTTTGACCGATTCCACGACGTTGGTGTTTGCTGCAAGATGGATGACCTTGCTGCAGCCCGCGACCGCGCGGTCGACCACATGGGCATCCTGAATGTCTCCCTGCAACAGTTCAACATTCAAACCGTCGAGATCTTCACGCCTGCCGGCACTCAGGTTGTCCAGAACCCGTATGCCTACAGGACGCTCTTGCAGGAGTCTGATCAGATTGGAGCCAATAAACCCTGCTCCCCCGGTTAACAGGTAAATCGGTTGAACCATTGCTAAACAATCCTTTCACATGCCTTTGGCCCAAATGGCAATTTTTACCGTCTTGAACAGTATCAGGAGATCCAACCATAAGGACTGGTGGATGAGATAAAACAAATCGAACTGCTGTTTTTCCGCCTGTCCCTCGTTTGATCCTGCATAATTGTGGTTGACTTGCGCCCAACCGGTGAGCCCGGGTTTGGCCAGGAAGCGGAGCCGATAGAATGGAATGTCTTTTGCCAGGATATTGGCAAAATGCCTGCGGATAGGCCGGGGGCCAACCAGACTCATTTCGCCTTTCAACACGTTGAAGAACTGCGGCAGTTCATCGAGGCGCAGTTTGCGAAGGATCTTACCAACACGGGTTATCCGCGGATCATCTTCCGTAGACCACCTGGGGCCGGTCGCCTTCTCGGCATTGTCGATCATCGTGCGAAATTTGATGACGCGAAACGGTGTTTCGTATTGTCCCAAGCGTTCCTGGACGAACAATACAGGCCCCTTGCTGTTCAACCTGACAGCAATGGCTATGATAATCAGGATGGGCCATGCCAGCGAAAGCAGGACAAGCGCAACAAGGATATCCATGCCTCGCTTGATTTTATCGGTAACAACCGGGGTGAATAATCGCTTGTTTGCATTTACTAGCAGCCAGAAGTTGTCGATGAAATACAAAGGACATTTTCCGGTAAGCTGCTGGTAGAAATTATGGGCATCAATGACATTACCGTTATGGAAATTTATCGTAAGAAGGTCATCGGCAATTTCCCGGACCAGCTCAGAATGTGTGGAATAAACGATCTGGTCGACTCTGTTTTTCTTCAGAAAGTCCGAGAATGCCTGCCCCCCGGGATTCTTGGCGCCGTGCAACTGGCCAACAACTTGGTAAAATTTGGGAAAATTTTTGTCGATGAAATCCGACATCTCGTCAAAGATGGCTTCCCCGCCGACAAAAAGGAGCCGCTGCGGGTTGGGTTCCCTGACCTTCTGAAAACACAGGTGCCATAAGAAAGTCAAAGCGCCCGTCATCAGGATTATGATCAGGAGGTTGATTTTTCCGGGACGCAGCGCAATGACGAAATAGGCCAGGGCGCTGTATAGTACGGCAATTACGCTGAACCCCAGGCATATATAGAGGAGGATGACCTCGGAGCGCTTGGGAAGAGACAGTTCGTAGAGTCCCAGGATATAGAAGATCATGATTGTGATCAGAGGAATGCTGATACAGACGAGAAGAACTTTGGACAGGCTCCAGGATGCTATGTAGATTTTGGAATCTTCAAGCAGGAAGACAAAGGCCAGGCAGCCTATTATAAGTAACAAATCCCCCAGGAGGAGCAGGAACTGGTGCATTCGGTGAGCTTGCAATGTAATTCCACGCATTATCAATCGATCTTTCTCGTATCAATGCCGGAAACCATCCGGTTGAGAGTCTGGCCGAGTTCGGGCACGAACCACAAAAGGCGCCAAAGGACCAGCACCGCCAAACCAGCCGGGATGACTTATCCGTGCTACCGGACATCTGGTGGCGCAGGGGTGAAGGAATTCATGGATTGCACAAATGCCGAAAGCAACTACGAGCAGCCCCATAGAAACGGCTCCGCCGATGGCATTGGCGGCATACGCTGTTCAAGCATGAATGTCCAAGGGGAATACCTGACAGCTCAGTTGTTTCGCTTATGATCCGCAATGAGGTATGCCTGTTGTAAAACAAACCTGAATATAGATGCCATAAAGATCATAATTACAGATAACAAGGTGAAGGTGACGACGATGTCTGTTTGTGGCATGAGTGGAAAAACCATATTATACTTAATAAGAACAGGTCCGTGAATGAGGAATAATTCGTAAGATATAATCCCGCAATACCAAAGGAACTGGCTGCAATAGCTACCAAATGCGGATAAAATAACAGTGAGGACAACAAAAAAAGCCAATGAGAATAGATTCTCGAATAATGCTCTTTTGAGCATTGGCGCCAAGCCTCCGCCAAGCTCTTTAAATTCGATCATTATCGGCCCGGCAATTATCATGACAACAGCAGAGATTGCAAATGCAACAAGAAGCCTTTTTGTAGAGACCAGCGGTCTTAACTGTTCGATGAAGTGAGCAAGCAAACATCCAATTGGGAATGCAATTATCTGATATGTCTTTCCTACCGGAAAAAGTCCGGCCAAGTTAAAAATACATAATACAAACCCGATAAATAACTGAAGGTAAACCGAACGTGATGGGGCCATGGTTCTGTGGCTAATGTAGAAGATAATATACCATATCAGTAATAGCGTTATGAACCACCTGACGTAATCGATGCGCACCACGTGTCTGCTGATATTTACACCTATCAATGTCATGAACAACTCGAAATTTGAATACGATTTATCCAGTAGAAATATATCCAGTGAAAGCCAAACTAGAGTTGCGATCCAGTAGGGCAGCATAACCCGGGACACTCTGCTCCTGAAGAAATCATTGATTCCTTTTCGTTTAACAGATAAGGTCAAACCATAGCCAGACATTATGAGAAATACCGATACGGAATATCCACCGAGAATTGGCACGGCAGCTTTGGTGGTGACATGGACCCAGAGGTGCCCTATCACCACCAGCAGAATGGCCAAACCTTTAAGCTGGGTCGTTTGAACGGTATCCAGAAATGAACTTGCGGTGTCTCGTCTTTTGAAAGTCAACAGGGACGCACAAATAAGACAGGCTAGAATACAGAGGTTTGAAAGGGTAGGCCGTTCGACCAACAATCTTTGAACCTCATAATTGCCCAAAAGGATTCGCAAAAGCTCCAAACTCGCCAAAGATAACCTGTTCCCGAAATCAAAATGTTATCGGAACATAAACTCATAATTACTCTGGTGCACTGCTCCAAGGACCTGAGTTCCTGTTCCCGGAACCAGGCATTATCCCAAAACCTGTCCCTGCATTTCGAACGAGCCGTCGCGACACCTGGGGCGCCTGTCTGATAATAACCGTCTCTACGGTGCGTTTTTGAGGGGAACCGCCAGGCCGGCAACGCGGCAGGTGCGGACCGTCATCTAACTGCTGACCTGTTTCCAATGGTTGGATAAAGTTGTCTTCTCAGTTTCGATGGATATCTTGAAAGTCCTTGTCACGGCTTGTCATAACCGGCACTGAATCAACCCCGGCGATTTTCTAGATTCTTGTGCTGTAAGAGCTGACTCGCCTGTTCGTGATTGCGTGAAAAACACCGACCCCTCGTGCCAGGTTTAACACAAAGAAGGACATGGCAATCGATCCAGGGCGAAAGCGCTTTTCCTTTTTATTCTCCAGGTACCCTACCAAAATACACGTCAGAAAGAGAAATTCGAGCAGGCACAAGAATATTGCAAGTGGGTGGGGCAGAGCCGCAAGCGAAGAGAAAAACAACATGAGGAGGAAAAAGGGGCTCAGATGCCTCCCGGTTTTGTGCGATAAGGAAGCCACACCAATCCAAAAGGTATTGTTCCTGAAAGCGGGCAGCGTCCGCCGAATTATGCTCATGAAGCTGCGGGAGGTTTGCCGCACCCTCGTTTGAAAGGCAGCCGACGCAAGTTCGGAAATAAAATCCGTTGCGACGGCTTCCGGCACGTAAACGATTCGGGCGCCACCGATGGCCAGCATGAGAGTGGCAGCGTAATCCAGATCTTCCCAGGAAACCATCTTTCTGAACAGGGTTTTCCGCATTGCCGTGCATGCGCCGGTCCCAAAGCCGAGGATTCCAAGGCGACTCTCTGCAACCCTGATGGCTTCTTCCATCCTCCAATAGAGTCCGGCGGATTCGCTGACCCCTGAATTACCCGCGTTCACATAACGGATCAATCCGACGGAGCATCCGACCTCGGGGTCGCTGAAAGGTTTGACGAGATTGCCAAGGCAGTCGGGCTCAAAGCGAGTTTCAGCATCCGTGAAAACCACTATGTCATGGGCGCATAACGGAACGATGTCGTTGTGCACCATCGCGCGGCCACGATTCACGTCAAATACGACAGCCTTAACATTTGCCTTTCCTAGGCCACTCACTATCGCGGCGGTGTTGTCGGTGCACCCATCGCAACCCACCAGCACTTCGATAGGGCCGGCATATTCGGATGAGAGCAAATTCTCGATACGACCTGCAATTTTGGCTTCCTCGTTACGAGCAGCGATGATCACCGATACGCCGGGCCATTCAGCCGGCGGCCGAATCTCCCGCCTGAGAACGGTGCTGGACAGCACGATGACAGCGCAGGGATAAAGCACCCAAACATAGGCAACCAGAAATAGACAAACCGCCATTATCATCAACATCGAAGGCGCACTCCGTGAATATTGTCATTTATAATAGAAATTGAACGATACATTACCCAGGAACATATTCTTGAGTAAGCCCTTAAAGTAAAGCTCGTTCAGGATGTCCCCGTCAGTGGGCATGCTGTTCCCGATCCGGTGAAGCCATTCGTTTCTCTTTATTTCGTTCAAATTATCAATGTATTGTCCAAGGGCTGAGATCTTATTTCCCACCGATGGAGACTGGGCGGGCAATGGCGGGACTGAAACGCCAAAGAGCTTCAGATTGCCGGCAAGTTGATCGGCCCGCTCTTCCAGGATTTCTGAATATAGCTTCACCCCTGCGGGAGCCAGCCGGAACGAACCTGCATTCAAATCGGCTTTGGCCGCTATAAGCACCAGTGAATGATCCTGGCTCACGTTGATGGATTTAGAGGCAGGCTGGGTGCCTAGCGGTGAGTAAACCAGCACGGACTTGTACTGCGCCGACTTGACTATCGCGCTCAGTTCCACATTCCTGGTCTGGGAACTGGGATGATACATCGTATGTTTGTCCGCACAGAAAACAAAGTAAAGATCGTAGGCGGCCCCGCTCAATTTGGTGCCGAATATGTCCGGCCCGGCTTCAAAAAACAGGGCGGACGAGGCATTGAATACGCTCTCTCTCAGCGGAGTTGTTTCAAGGATTGCCTGCGCTGCTCCCAGCAACCGCTCGCGAGACCATGGGCCGCTCAGTCCCTTGCGATTATATAAAAAAAATCCGTCAGCCCCGCTGGCAAGGGAATAGTAATCCAACATGCGGGTGACTTGCCCATCGGGATAGAGCAACGCCCTTGGGTTCATGTCCGAGAGTTCTACTGCCTTCTGGTACCAGAGTTGAGGATGCGTCTGGGTGGCGAGGTACATCTTCCTGTCGCTGGAATGAAGCTCGTTGGCGATGTGAACCTGTTCGTTCAGCATTTTCGCCAGTGAGAGCTGCCTGCGCATAAGTGGATAATGATATCTCAGAATATCGTAGTCCGTATAGCACTGAAGGCCTTTGAGCACTCCAACAATTCCTCTTTTTACTCCCAGGCGCTGCCTGATAGAGTTAATGAATGGGGCGCTCTTGCACTTGAGGTCGTCTCCGAGATAATAATCATAAACGTTGGCCGCACTTCTTAGCGAATTTTCCTGACGACTGAATGAAGCATCAGCTGTGCCCTGGTTTATGGTCCTCTGGGTTACGTCAGTGTAAGGGATTTTCTTTAACTTTAAGGCGTCTGCGCGTCCGATGTCAGGCGAACTGATGATTGCGCTCGAAACACCGGCTTGCATAAGCAGGTCAATATTTCCCTCCGGAATGCCGAACATTCCCACCACATACTCACCAGTCTTCGGATGTGCGGGAATAGGAGCTATAAGCGAAGACGCGGCGCCGAGGGCAAGGATTAAAGCAAAAATTGAATTTTTCATATGACAGCCCTATGCGTAAAGTGAGTAAAAAAGCGGATTGGACATGCCGGCAGCTCACCCGTACCTCCGGCAGCCTGCGCGAATTTCAACCGACATGGGGCCGGAAGTGGACGGGCGCTAACGCATTAACGGGAACAGAGACTCCGGAAACTAGCGGTGGATTACCCCTGACGTTGCTGGCTGCAAAGACGATTCCATAATAAATCCAGCAGTAATAATTATAGAATCCCAAGTCGCCGAGATTGTGCATGAAAGAGGCAATAACGTATATCTGCAGACCGATCAGCGTCTGCTGGAGCTTTCCGGTTGATTGCTTCACCGCCGTTTTGATTCTCATATAAAGTTTATAAAAAAAGACGAAATAAAGTATGAACCCGATCACTCCAACTTCAGCCCCCCACTTCATCGGCGAACAGACCGTCTCATAGATGTGGGTTCTTCCCCAGTATTCCCGTACTGCAGGGGGTACCGGAACCGACTGCAAAGCGATTTCAGAATATGCGGAAAGATTTCCCATCCCGACACCATTCACCGGATGGCTGACCAGGAGTTCCGCTGCGATCATGGCAGTGTAGAATCTGCTGAATCTCTCCGCATTCTCTCTGGTCTCACCGGAGGTCCCGATAAGCTTTTCGATCCTCTCGGAGGTGTAAGGAGATATTGCAAGCCCAAAACTCAGGAGCACAAGGGCTATGAAGGTGACCGTTGTGGACCTGCCCGGACGGCGGCTCTTCAAAAAGCACAGTCCGATGATGCCGATGACAATAAGCAGGCTTCCGCGGCTTCCGGATAGAACGACGGAGAGCAGACCCATAAAGAACATGGTCTTTACTAGGGTACTTGACTTGGAACCTGATAAAAGGCGGTAAACAGCAACACAAAAGGGCAGCTCGAAGTATGTGAGAATCTTATTGACCGCAATATTTGTATTATTTAGTAAGAAGTCATTTAAGCCGGATCTATCCCTGTAAAAAATAAAGGCAAACAGTACTATAGCCGAGAACAGGATCGAGACAAGCATGACCCTGTCTAAAACATGATCCAAAACGACCTCGGTTCGAATCAATGTAATGCCAACAATGAAGACAAAATAATATGGAACAAGCTGGCCCAGAAACAGAACCGCTCTAAGCCTGCTGGGAGTATCGATTATCGATAAAGCACCGCAAAGGAAAAATAATGCCAGAATGCAGTATGCCGGGTCATATTTTGCCGGGAAAACTCCCATAAAAAAGGCAATTAATGCTGCAAAAATGTAAAAGAAAGCAAAAAAGAAGAAACTCCACTCAACCGAATAGAATCCATATGTTCCCTTGCCGGGAAAAAAGGGAGCGGTGAGCAGCACAATCAACATGAATAACCACGTAGATCTCACCAGGACGGTAATATGTGAATTATTGGCAAAATTATCTAATGGGGACATTCCGGGGGCACTCAGAAGCGGAGTACAGGGGAATTTACCGCCGGCATACTGTGGTCGGTTGTGAGGCATAACAGTTCAGCTACAATCCATTGGGTACAAAGCTATATCGTGAAGTTTGGTTATATATATATAAATGCAGTGAAACTTAACGACTGATTGCGTCTGCCAATTTCTTTTGGAGTCCAACAAGATCTCTATGCTTAATAATCACAAAATCCCTCCATGCCCATTTATTCATCCTTCTCAAAGGTATGAATACGAGCAGAAGCAATATGAAAGCATTGAGGCTCCTTGCAATGGCTGCCCCATTGATGCCAAATTCAGGGACTAAAAAGTAGTTGAAAAGTGCGAGAGAAATCAGGCCATAAACATTAGATCGTATCATGAGATCCATGTTTTTAACTGCCGACATGTAACTAGTTAATACTAAATAAATCGATATGAATGTAATAAAAGGATATTGAAGGAGCATAGTCCGGTAGGCGCCGACGAATTCATTGCCTCCAACGATTCGTATGACAGTGTCCCCGAAAAAGCACAGAAAAACAAAAGAGCACAACATCAGAAATATTATAGCGCGCGACAAGGACGATATTAGTTCGGTAGCTTTTTCTTCCGAGTGCGCCACCCTTGGGTAAACTATATTGTATAAGGCTTTTGGAAACTGCAGAATGATTTCGTTAATATTGGTGACCAAGGCGTAAATGCCGACTTGGTCGGGGCTGCTGTATGCTTTGGTGAAATAATAATCCATCCGAAGCCACAAAAGGAAAGCCAGATCTGAGAAATAAAGCTGAAAACTGTGCTTGAAGCACGTCTTGACGGATTCGAGATCCTTGAACATGCGTGGAGGGTGTTTATGCAGCAGGATCCGGAAAAAAAGGAGAACACCCAGGCAGTTGGTGAAGAGATTTATGGCTATTGCATACACCAGGTTGAGGGTATGGAAGTAGTATAGAATGGAGATGATAATCAGGTTCGCTGCCCATCGCGCGCTGTTTCGGCTCGTGAGCATCAGGAATTCCTGTTCGCCGGCAAGCATTCCATCAAAAATGTTGCCCAGAATGAAAAAAGGAATGTTACAGACTGCCAGCAGGCAGACCAGCGCGGAGATGTCCCCGAATACGGAAGGCCAATATCCTTGAACCAGGAAGGTTGCCGCTGCGAGCAGGAATCCTCCGGCAAAGCCCTGAAGGATACTCAGCCCCATGAATTCGCGTGTCTGGCGATTCTTGCTGTAATAGTAAATGGCCGTTTGGTACATGCCGAATGTGCCAAAGGAGCTGACGATGGTCGTCGTGAAGACCAAAAGCGTATAGACACCGAATTCGCTGGGCCCCAGGGCCCTTGCAAGCAGCATCACGGCGAGAGATTTGCTCAGGATGAAAAAACCTCGCCCTGATGTGTAAACCAGGAACTGACGAAGAAAAGAATCCCCCTTACTCACTGAGCAAAATCCACATCGAGAATATCTGACTCGCGTGCTTTCCACCGGGAAAGGCGATAATCAACGAATTCACGACCATACGCGTCCTAAAACGAATCGATTCTTCCTCAGGCAGCCTTATGCTCCAGGGATTTGGGAAGTTTCGGGCCGGAAGCTTCGCTCGGAGAATGTCTTCGTGTGAAATATTCATCGAGGATATGGTTTGCCTGGAGATATTCTTTTATTTCGGTAACAGTCAGGGCCGTCTCGGAAGCGGAGACGTACGGACTTCGACCTTCCTGATATGGAAGCATCTCAGGATAGCGATAATCGATCTTATGATAGAACCCCCTCAAAGCGGGCAAGATTGCGAACATTGTGGGCAGTTCCTGGATGCGGCCTACCTCTTCCTGGCTCATCAGTTCTTCATAGAGTTTTTCGCCGGGTTTTGCCCCGATCATTTTCATGGGGATAGCACCTGGGTCACGGCCGACCAGGGGAGCAAGAATATCGATAATGGCACGCGCCAGATCAACGATGTGCATCACCGGCATCTTTGTGACGAACACCTCACCACCGCATGCAAGCACAGCCCCTTCAAGGACCAATTTGGCAGCTTGCTCTATTGTCATTATGAAGCGGGTCATATCTTTGTGGGTGATGGTGACCGGTTCACCGCGAAGGATCTGACCGGCAAAAATCGGGACAACCGACCCTCTGGAACCCAGTACATTGCCGAATCGCACGCTTGAAAAGACCTGCGGCCCGTTGTTGTTGACTATGTTCGCCGCGGTCATGATACGCTCGCCCATGAGTTTGGACGTGCCCATGACGTTGGTCGGATTGACCGCTTTATCGGAACTGGTAAAAATTACCCGGGGGACATGATTGGCAAGAGCTGCCTGGACGAGGTTCTTGACTCCGATTATGTTTGTAAGGACCGCATCGAATGGGTTGTATTCGGAGAGAGTAACGTGTTTGAGGGCGGCAAGATGGAAAATGATGTCCAAACCATTGGTCAGGTTGATCAGCTTGCCCGCATCGCGAACATCACCGACGTAGCATCGTACCTTTTTCTGGTTTGGGTAAGCATTGCTTAGAAAAAACAGTTCCGATTCGTTGTTGTCCAACAACCTGATTTCATTTGGACCATATGCCACAAGCTGGCGAACCAGCTCTTTCCCGACCGTGCCGGCAGCTCCCGTAACCAGAATTGTCTTGCCTCGGAAAAATGATTCCCCCATGTGCCCATCCTCCTCTATATCGTACCAATATCCGGCAACTGGTTGTATCAGCTCCAGGGCTCCGCCGTGTCAGGATATTGGGTTTGTCAATGTTTCGAACCAGATTCACCCGAATGAACAGGCACTACTCCAGAAGCTTTCGTTTCTTCTTGAGCGTTTCTCCTCCTTCTGAACGGTAGTCCTTGTAGTACTTGTTGTAGTAATGATAGTAGCCGTAGTAGCCCCCGTATCCCATCCGGTCCTTTCTTGCCATGGTCAAAATGCCCCCGATTATGCGGGCGTTGTTTTGGGCCAGGAGTTGGACTGACAGCCTTGCGGCATCGCGGGTAGTGTTGTGATGCCTGAAAACGAGCACCGTCCCGTCTGCATTGACGGAAAGCGACCTGGCATCGGCAAAGCCGATAATCGGCGGAGAGTCGATGACTATATGGTCATATTCATTCCGAAAGCTTTCGACCATGTTCCGGAAAGCGGCAGAGACAAACAGTCCGTTGGGGTTGGGTGGAGTCGGGCCCGCGGTGATGATGCTCAAATTGGGTACTTCCGTATTAGAGACGATCTCTTCCAGCCGGGCGCCGCCGGTAAGATAATTGGTCAGGCCGCATTGGTTGGACAGTTTGAAGACCTTGTGCAGCCTGGGCTTTCTCACGTCACAATCGATCAGGAGACATCTCTGGTCGCTGGCCGCGAAGCTTATGGCGATATTGGTCGTGGTTGTCGTTTTCCCTTCCGCCGGGTTTGCGCTGGTAACCACGATTACCCGTGGAGGCGATTCGGAAGCCGAGAGCATGAGTGCCGTACGGATGTGAAAAATGGATTCGCCTATCATCGACATGGGGTCGTAGTGGGAAATGAGTTCGGGCGGTCCGTCCTGCTTGCCAAGTTCTTTGGCGTCCGCCATGGGAACCATGCCGAGCATCGGTATGCGACAGACTTTCTCCATCTCCTCTACGTCTTTAATGGAATTATCCAAATACTCCACGAAAAAGGAAGTTAGGATTCCGGCCATGCAACCAATGACCGCCGCCAATGCGAGGAATAGCAGCGGGCGCGGCAACCATGGCTCGTATGGAGTTTCCGCCGCAGTGATTGTCGATACATTGCTTGCCACCATAGTGCTGGCGATGCTTGCCTCTTTCATACGGGCAAGCAGGGCTTCATAGAGAGCCTGATTCGTCTGCAGATCACGTGTAAGGACATGGTGCTGCACCAAGTCGTTCTGCATCTCGACCATCTTGGCCTTTTGCTGGTCGAATTCCTTCTTGAGCAGGCCTTCAGTGCGTGCGGAGGTCTCGTAATCCGCCCGGATACTGTTCTGGAGCCTCTTAACTTCATGGTCGAGGCGGTCGCGAAGGTCTTTGACCTTCGCGACTTCCGCCTGGCGCTCGGGGAACTTGGAACCAAATATGGTTCCACTCCCGGCCGCCTGGCTCTCGATCAGCGCCAACTGCTGGCGTAGCTGCTGAACCAGCGGATTGTTGATAATCAAGGGGGCGTCGGAGCCCTTCTCGGTAACCTGGCGGTATTGGGATTCTTTGACAGTCTTATCGGCCTGCGCTGCTGTGAGAGCCTTGCTGAGTTCCACATACTTCTGGACGATGATATTGTATTGGTTGTCCTCCATTGAGAGATTATCTCTTTTCAGGCCGTCGGCATAGACCGTCTGTTCGGAGATCTCCAGCTTCTTGCCCAGGCGGCTCAGTTCCCCGTCAAGCCATTCCTTCAACATCACGTAGGACTGCTGCCTGTTTGCCATCGAGAGTTTCAAGTATTCGCGCTGGATAGCCTGTGGAACTTTTTGTGCGAGGACTTTGTCCGTCGACCTGAAAGCGATATCTACCAGGAAAGAATTCTTGGTTGGATCGACTTTAAGGTTGAGCAACAAGTCTTGTGCGTACTTCTGCCGAATGACTTCAGGGGAATCCTTCGGGTTGTCGGCTTCCATTTTCTTGTATGATGGATGGTCCATCAGTTTGAGGGAATCAATCAGACTGTACGCGAGAGTCGGTGACTGAAGGATTTTGTACTGGGTCTCGTAAAACCTGTCTATTTCGCTGGTTCCGGTCAGGGCGCCAAGCGGGTCGGCATTGGATCCGCCCAGGATCGCGGAAGGGTTGTCCTGTATAATCTGCAGGGTCGTCTTTCCCATATATATGGGGGGCATGAGGAAAGTCACGGCAGCCGTAAGGGTCATTATAGTGAGGAACACGGAGACAAACCACCACTTGCGCTTTATGAGGACGTGCCAGTAATCGCGCAGGTGGACTCCCTGTTCTTCCTGGGCGGAATAATACTGGAGATTGGCCGCCGGCACCTGCGCCGCACTCTGGCCAACAAGATCTATCGGATGATCGTTTTGCATGATAGTGGTCCTGTAGCTGTTTGAAGGAAAGTCCTTCCGGGAGGGAAAATCAGCCGATATGCATAGAGGCTCCCCGTTCGGGATTACATCAACCCGGGGATCGCACTCAGACCTCCACCGGGCAGGAAGGTCTTGATATCGAAGAAGAAGCGCCTGGCCCCGCTTTCGTGCACGAAAACAATATCGTTTTCCTGAAGAGGAAGATCTTCAGCCCGGCCGTTTGTGATCTGAGAGAGATCGACCGGTATGGTTACGCGCCGGCCGCTTTCGTCATTGCGCACTATGGTGGCGTTATTGGAGGCAAGTACGAGGTTGAGCCCCCCTGAGTGCGAAATCGCCTTGGTAACGGTCATATTTTCCTTGAGCAGAACCCCGCCGGGCTTGGTTACGGCACCCATGACATAAGCAGTCAGGGCAAAGGGGACAAAGATGACGTCACCGTTCTGGATTGTGAGATTGCGGTCGGTTGCTCCTTTGAGCAGCAGCCGGTTTAAATCAACCATCGTGATCTCCGCGCCCTCCCCCAGCGGGTCTTTACCGGCATCAAAAGCAGCCGGCACGGAGTTCTGAGGCCGGATAACGTTTACGACCTCGCCGGCCTTATCCGAGAGTCCTCCGGCCATCCCGAGAACTTCGAGAAGGGTCCTCGGTCCGATGAGGGAATAATAATCCGGTTTGTTTACCGCCCCCGTCACAGCCACCCTCTGGTACCGAAAGTCCTTGACGGAAACCGTGATCTGGGGGTTTTTGAGATAATCTTCCCGCCTGTAGAGATCGGAAAGCTTTTTGGCTATCTCTGCGGGCGAAAGCCCCGCCACATGGACTTCACCCACAAGGAGAAGGCGGATTTGGCCCTGACCGTTGACTCTGGCTTCCGTGCTGAGTCTGTCGATATCGAGGAAACTGATTTGCAACAGGTCTTCTGGCCCAACCCTGTAATCTTTAAAATCATGGGGCGGGAGCAGCGCGGTATGTCTTATAAGTTGCTCCTGGAGCTTGGCATGTCGGGCCTGATTATCGGCCTGAGTGAGAATCTGCTGTGGGACTGCATGTGTTTGTGCCGCTGCCGAAGGTCTGGTCATTCGGATTTCATAGGCAGGGCCATTGCTCCCGGAAACCAATTGCTTTTCCCACTGGGCGCCGCCACAACCGTAAATTGAAAGAAGGATACTCGCATAGCCTAAAAATTTGAATCGGTACATTTAAATCTTCCCTTATTGACTGGAATTTAATTATTGAATTGGGATGATTTTAGGTAGCATAAGCAGACTTGCTGAGAAGGATTATGAAGATTTCAATCGTCGTGCATCATACAGGATGTTTGACTGCGATTATTAACGAAATTGTGTTTAAAGCTCCGCCAACTCGATTACATGTGCTCTTTATAGACATGTGCTCAAGAAAAATGATCTGCTTCAATTTGTATTTTCGAGTCAGCTAAATAAGTTACTATATCTATAACAATCCAGTAGGGCAATCAAACCGCTACAATGATTAAGACATGCCAAAACCAGGATGTCTTTTGTATTTATACGAATTGGATTTTTTGGTCTGCTAAATGACTGAATTGGTACTTATAAATCCATTAGAGTATATGGAAAGTAAAGAGAAAGTTACTTACTATCTGGGTTATTGACAGATATACAAATAAACATCATATGTTGCATTCTATTATGCATTGGATTCAGTCATGCAGAAGCAAAAACCTTCGAACGCCGTCTTGAATGGGGTCCATTGTAGAATGATTCTCAGAATTTACAAGTAAAAAAAACGCGCGCAGAAAAAATGTTTAGTTTTTTATAACCTATTGAAATTAGGTTGGATAGTCGTCTTGAGGCTCTAGTCTTACTGTGTCATAAATTAGTTGCAAAAGCCTTGAGATTATGCTGTATGCTGGGTGCATGGAAAAAGCACCCGAACCCAATATTGAGACAAGGTTTCATGCTTATGCGGCAGAACTGTCCACCGCGTTGGGTCACTCGGACAGGGTGGAACCTTTCCAAGCATATTGCATGGGCCTTTTGCTGCCTGTTGAGCGAAAAAGTGTGGAGCCCATGGCCGCGCAGCTTGCTCCGGGCAAAGTCAGTGCAATCCATCAATCGCTGCATCATTTTGTGGCCAAGGCGGCCTGGCGGGATGAGCCTTTGCTAAAGGCGATCCGGGACTACATCTTGCCAAAGATGCAGAGCCAGGGGCCGATTCTTGCCTGGATTATTGACGATACCGGGTTTCCCAAGAAGGGAAAACACTCGGTGGGGGTAACCAGGCAGTATTGCGGCCAACTGGGAAAACAGGATAACTGCCAGGTTGCCGTTTCTGTTTCGGTCGCCACAGCCTGCGCCAGCCTTCCCGTTGCCTACCGGCTTTACGTACCGGAGAAGTGGGCTGAAGACAAAGATCGATGTAATCGCGCAGGAATTCCCGAGGAGGTTTTATTTCAGACAAAACCCGAGATTGCACTCGATCAACTCCGTGCTCTGGTTTTAAGTGATCTTCCCCGCGGGGTTGTGCTCGCCGATGCCGGCTATGGCAACGAAACGGAATTTCGCAAAGAGGTTCGTGACCTCAAACTTTCTTATGTGCTCGGAATCCAGAAGACTACCCTCGTGTGGCCACCGGATATGTCCCCTTTGCCTCCGCCTGAGTACTCCGGCTTCGGACGACCGCCAAAACTGCCGCGCCGCAGCCCCGACCACAATCCTGTGAGTGCCCTGAAATTGGCTCGGGATTTGCCGGATGGCGCATATCGGAGCATCGCCTGGAGGGAGGGCACAAACAAAGTGCTCTCTTCACGATTTGCCGCAGTGCGGGTGCGGGAGGGACATCGGTACTACTGGCGCAGTGAAAAACCCTCAGAAGAGTGGTTGCTGATCGAATGGCCCGTAGGAGAACACGAACCCACAAAATACTGGCTGTCGAACCTGGACGCTGACGTATCTATTGAAGAATTGGTAAAAACCGCAAAGCATCGATGGCGCATTGAACGCGACTACCAGGAACTCAAACAGGAGATTGGGCTCGGTCATTTTGAGGGCAGAGGATGGCGCGGGTTCCATCATCATGCAACCCTTTGCATTGCGGCATACGGGTTTCTTGTTGCCGAGCGAAGTTCTTTTCCCCCCTCAGGCCATGGCCTCAGGGCAGCCTTTAAGCTACCTCAAGTACCCCAAGGCTGGAGGCCGAGGGGATCTTCCTCTAAGGCCGCAGCGACATAGCCCGTATTCGATAGCCACATTGAGGAGGCGGCTCATCTTAATGCTGTGACAAAGTTTATTCAGGTGCCCCTGTTGCCACACATGCAACGACCGATGACAAAGTTTATGACACAGTAAGACTATTCGGATGCCAAAAAACGCAGCGCAAATTCGAGCTGCGGCCAATCACGTCCAGGGGCCGATTAGCACTTTTTCATCGTATCGATACCGCATAGATACTGAGACGATGCCATTTCGCACTGAAACGATCCGTTTCAAACCGGATCGAGCCCGAAATGCCGCCGGGATTTATCTTCCCTCCATGTGAACTTGTACTGTCGAAGGAGCAGTCGGACCGGACCGGCCCCGGAAATTTCAAAACCGTTGAAACCATTGAAATGCGTTGAGAAACATATCTGTTAACCGGCCAATAAACTGGGTCTTCTTCCCTTTGCGCATAAACAAAGACCTTTTTCTTCCCTGCTTCTGGTTCTCGTCCTTCCCGATTTACTTCCGTCTTTCGTTGCGGGCGGGTTTAGTTTTTCCTCCATTCAGGAGGAGGACCATGGACCCGAAGCTGCGATGCGCGCATTGTGGATGCCTGTTCGAGCCGAACCCTCGTGTAAAAAATCAGCGCTACTGCGGCCAGAAGGACTGTCAGCGCGCCCGCAAGCGCAAGTAGCAAAAAGAAAAGCTCGCTTGCGATCCCGACTACCGGGCCAACCAGCGTGCATGCCAAGCCGACGGATAATTCTTTAGAGATGCGGGGGGCCGCGCTTTTATGCTTCGGAAATCGATCCATGCCGCCATGGGGCGATGGCAAAGATCGGTTCGCCTGACGCACACGGGCAACATTATCGGCCTCTTTTTTCAGGTAGTGAAATTCAAGTTGCACATCCCGCTTATTAATGTCCGTACATTTGCCGATTATAATGGGGATTACATGATCGGTTCAGGTGCCGGTTCGATCGCGGGGAAGGCGCTCGGCCGTGTTCGCTCACAAAGTGGGTCAATCGCAGAGGCTAACTGATGCTGGCGAAAATCGAATACACGATAAACAAAATTGCCCGTTCTTTTCTATCGCCCGGGATGCGGCGAAAAATTTCCGATTTCCCACTGGTGCTGAAGTTCAACGAGATTGTTCTCGGTCGCCAGCAGGTGGAAGTCACGACGCCGGAAAGGCAGGTCCTCAAGCTGAACCCGCTTTTTCATGGGCACCTCTCCACGACGGAGGCGGTCCTCAATCATGAGCCCGGTGTGAGGAATGCCCTTATTGACAGGCTCAAGCCGGGAATGGTTGCCTACGACATCGGTGCCAATATCGGGATTTTTACCCTGCTGATGTCGCACCTCGTGCAGCAACAGGGCAGAGTGTATGCAATGGAGCCGGAGATGAACAATTACAAACATCTTCTGGATTCCATCGAGGCAAACGGCATAACCAATGTCATCCCTTTGCGGATTGCTGTCGGGGAGACTGAGGCAACCCTTCAATTCGACAGAAGGGGAGGTTCTTTTTCCGGCAGGGTTTTGGATTCCGACGTGCACTACACGCCAACCAGGAACATCATTACGATACCGGTCAAATCCGTCGACAGTCTTGTCGAAGGCAAACTGGCGGCACCGCCGGATCTGATGAAGATCGATGTGGAGGGATTCGAGGGCAAGGTGATGCTTGGCATGAAAGAGGTCATCTCAAAGTATTCCCCCGTCATAATATGCGAGATGCACGCGCACCTGGGCGACCCGTCCGAAGTAGTTTACGAAACCCTGAGCTGCGCAGGCTACGCCGTTTACGAGCTGGATGCGTTCCTGGAAGGAAAGCATGACAAGCTTGCGGGCCTGAAGGATGTGCATAGAATCATCGCCTTGAAGGATGCTGCATAGTCTCAGCGGAAATTCTGCCGATACCGGCGGCACCGCATTTCAGAAGATCCGTTATCGATCCGGGTGACACCGGGCACGCAATAGGCTAATATCTCTCGCTGCCAGTTGCCATGGTGAGACCAGGATTCCCAATGATTGATTTCGAATGCCGGATCAGGCGAAGCCCCCGTAGAAGAACCCTCTCCATTTGCGTCTACCCGGACAACACGGTGGTTGTGGCCGCTCCGGAGAAGCTTTCTCAAAAAGAGATAATGAGCTTTGTCGAGCGGAAGGCGGACTGGGTCCGCAAGAGGATGCAAATAAACCTGGAAAAGCAGGAGGACAAGCCGCAACGCCGGTATGTCACCGGGGAAAAACTGCTCTGCCAGGGGAAGGAATACACCCTCGTTGTCGAGGAAGGAAGACCGGTGGGAGTCGCCCGCAACGAGGATGACATCTCGGTTCGCATCCTTCCCGGGACTCCGGCGGAACTTCGCGGTCAGATGGTAAGGCGGCAGCTAATGCTCTGGTATGCCCGCCTGGCAGCCAAAAAGATTGAAGAACGCGTCCGGCATTATGCGGGGCTTATCGGCGTATGGCCCCGGTCGGTAAAACTCAAATCGCTCAGGTCGCGATGGGGAAGCTGTTCCACCAGGGGCGGCATCAATTTCGCCTGGAACATCATCATGGCCGGCGAGCCGATACTGGACTACCTTGTAGTTCACGAACTCTGCCACCTGGTCCATCACAACCATTCCCCCGAATATTGGAAGCTCGTTGCATCCTATGTCCCGGACCACCTCATAATGCGAAAGTGGTTGAGGGAAAACGGCCAAAATCTGATTTTATAGCACGTACCTGCCGCTCTGAATGCGACCGCCGCGCGAATGGCGAGGTATCGATGGCTCTGGCCGTATGTTCCGATCCACATTGGTTCGGAAACTGCGAGGTATATTATAGTTTACCTTTTTCAGGCCAAAGATTACATTACTGCACTGCGGAAGCATACCTTCAATCCCCACAACGGCCGCAAAGGAAACCTGTATGACGGAAAACAGGGAGCAGGTCCTCTGCAACCTCAAAGCTGCCCGTAAGACGAAAGGATTGTCCCAGAGCGAACTGGCGGCGCGAATAGGTGTGAAGCGGCAGGCCATATACGACATGGAAGTCGGAAAGTACGTGCCCAACACGGCTCTGGCGCTGAGGATGGCAAAGGAGCTGGGCTGCAGGGTTGAAGAGCTTTTTGCCCTGGACGACTCTGGAGGGGAAGAATCCGTTGTCCTGGCCGAAAGGACCGATGCCGCACAATCGCGGGTCTCGGTGACCAGGATTCGAGAGCACCTGGTAGCTTACCCCCTGGACGGCAAATGGCTGATAAACGATGGTTTTCAGGCCGCGGACGGACTGCTGTCGCCCGATTCCGGCCATGTTCAGCTATTCCGGAAGGATGAAGGCCTGCAGAAAAAAATCATGCTGCTTGGCTGCGATCCGGCCTTCGCGATTCTGGGCGCACACGCGTCCAGATGGGCGGTCGACGCAAAAGTGCAATGCCGATTCGCATCGAGTCATCTTGCACTGGAAAGACTGGCAACGGGTCATGCGCATATCGCCGGGACTCACCTGCATAATTCCCCGGCATCCGAATCGAACCTGGCGCTTGCACAGAAGATTTTGTCCGGGTCGAAGGCCATGGTGGTTGCTTTCTCTTTTTTTGAGGAGGGCTTGATGGTCGCGCCGGGGAACCCCCATCGAATCCGGAGCGCGGCAGATCTTGCTGGAACCGGGATCAGGTTTGTAAACCGGGAACCCGGCGCCGCCCTGCGCATCCTGCTCGACGAGCGCCTGGCGCAGGTTGGGCTGAAGGGGGAGCTGATAGAGGGCTACGATACCCTGGCCACAAGCCATAACCGGTGTGCTCAGATGGTTGCCTTCAACATAGCCGATGCGGCCCTCGGGCTTCGAGCCGTTGCCACCGCTTACGGGCTGGACTTCGTCCCCATGGAGGCGGTGCGCTGCGACCTCGTCATCCCGTGCGACCTCCTGGACCATCCGGGCATAAAGATCCTCCTCGATGTTTTACAGTCACGCTCCCTGCGCGAGGAACTTTCCTCGCTGCCCGGCTACGAATCCGCCTGTACGGGCAGAGTCATCGGACACGTTTGAAATTTTCCTCGCCCCGGAAGCGGGAGTCGCAGGGGGGAATATATCCGCAAATCTCCGTGTGGGAATAATTCCCGCATATATGTATAATTCCACGTTCCCCAAATTACTTATACGGGCAAGGTACGGAATGGAAATAATCAGGGCTATGTTGCCCGCCGACTGGCCGCAGGTGAGACAGATTTACCTGGAAGGCATGTCGACGGGCTATGCAACGTTTGAGACCGAAGCCCCCGACTGGGAAGCCTGGGACCGTAACCATCACAGCCACAGCAGGCTGGTTGCATGCGAGGGAGATCGTGTAGTCGCCTGGGCTGCGCTGAGCCCCGTTTCACGCAGGGAATGCTACGCGGGCGTGGCGGAGTTCAGCCTGTATGTCGCGGGCTCGCATCGGAGCAGGGGAGTCGGCAGGAGGCTTCTCGAGGCGCTTATAGAATCGTCGGAAAGCAACGGCATCTGGTCGTTGTATGCGAGCACGTTTCCGGAAAATACGGCAAGCCTTCGGATGCAGATGGCCTGTGGTTTTCGCGTAGTGGGCAGGCGCGAACGGATAGCCCGGCTCAACGGGGTCTGGCGCGATACCGTGAACACGGAGCGACGCAGCAGGATTGTCGGTCAATAAAGGCAGGGGGCGGCAAACCGCCGGGGCATCATCCGCGATTGCACTGCCTTAGCACTTCCCCCGCAATACTTTCGAGTGGGAGCACCTTCTGTGCGGCGCCCATTTTGATTGCTTCGCAGGGCATGCCGAATACGACGCAGGATTTTTCGTCCTGGGCGATCGTGAATGCGTTTGCCTCCTTCATCTCCAGCAAACCTTTCGCCCCATCGTCCCCCATGCCGGTCATGATTACGCCAACCGCGTTTCTGCCGGCATAGCGCGCCGCCGAGCGAAACAGAACATCCACCGAGGGGCGGTGGCGGCAGACCAGTGGTCCGTCCTTGATTTCGACAAAATAGCGGGCCCCGCTTCGCTTGAGCAGCATATGGCGATTTCCCGGAGCGATCAGGGCACGGCCGGGCATGACTGTGTCGTTGTCCTGGGCCTCTTTGACCGATATGCGGCAGAGCGAATCGAGCCGCTTCGCGAATGAGGCCGTAAAATGCTCGGGCATATGCTGCACGATCACCATCGCGGGCGCATCCGGCGGCAGACTTTCCAGAAACACCCTCAGTGCCTCGGTTCCTCCAGTGGAAGCACCGATGGCCACCACTTTCTCTGTGGTCTGGATCATCGCCTTGCTGGTCGGTTTTGTCAGCATGGCATCGGCCGTGAGTTTCGGCTCGATCTTCTTCACGGGTACGGGCTTCATCTTGGCCAGGGCTGCAGCTCTGACCGTGTCGCAGATCCGGATCGCCGATTCCTGGAGAGACTGCTTGGTCCCCATGCGAGGCTTCTCGATAATGTCTACCGCGCCGTATTCAATTGCCTTCATGGTCGTTTCCGAACTCTTCCCGGTCAGGCTCGAACATATGACTACGGGCAGCGGATGCTGGCTCATTATTTTCTGCAGAAAGGTGATGCCGTCCATTCGCGGCATTTCGACATCCAGGGTTATTACATCCGGGATATCACGCTGCATTTTCCTGGCGGCATCAAAGGGGTCCTGCGCGGTTGCCATGACCTCCAATCGCGGATCCGCAGAGAGTATCTCGTTCAGCGTCTGTCGGACGAGTGCCGAATCATCCACAATCAGAACTTTGATCTTTTGTTTCATTTCCGGACTGGCCTCATTGCCGGATAGGTTCAGGGGAGGGTTCCTGCCGGCTTTTGTGACGTTTCATCAGAACTTCACCGCTATGTACGAAAAACATGAGCTTTCTCGAACTCTCGCCCCCGACATCGGAAGCAACGAGGTTGAGTTTTTCGGCCTCGATTATGGACAGCGCCCTGCGGATGTTCTGCTGACCGATGGTGCCGTTTGGAGTTGTACAGGAGAACATGTCTGCCCCTCCGAAAAGTTTTACTTCGATTTCGAAGGCTGCAACTTGTTGCCTTCGGAACTCTTCCAGCATGTGCCGGATCGAGAAGTCGACATACCTGCAACCTTCTTCATCGAGGCCGCCTCCCGGCATTAGCGCATGGCATATCCCTCCGAGCCTTCGCCGGGCGCTGAAAAAGACCACTGAAACGCAAGACCCGAGAACCGTCGTCACAATCGTGGGCCGGGTGCCTATGTAGATCTCGCCCGGCTTGAGGTATACGCTCGGAAGGCGGCGGTTCTGGTGCAAGGCCTTATCTTCTCCTGTATACTGTATTCGCAACCTGGTCCAGCGGGAGATTCATGTTGTGCAAGGTCTCGGAATGACCTGTAAACAGGACCCCCCCACGAACCAGGTTGCGGCAGAACTGTCCCAGGACTGCCTCCTGGGTGGGTCGATCGAAATAGATGAGCACATTCCGGCAGAAGATTATGTCCATCTGTGTGCCCAAGTCCAGTGGGTTCTCGAGCAGGTTGAGTCTATGGAAGCTGACTTTTGCGCGCAGATCGGGCGATATCCGCACAAGGTTGCTGGCCTTGTCCTTGCTTCTCAAAAGATATCTTTTTCTCAGCGCCATTGGAATTACTTCGATTTTCTCGTGCTCGTAGACCCCCTGCCTGGCTTTTTCCAACACCTTGGTAGAAATATCGGTTGCGAGGATCGCAAACTTGAGATCTCGCCATACTTGTGCAAATTCACTCAACACCATCGCCAGTGTGTACGGTTCCTCACCCGTTGAGCACCCTGCGCTCCAAACGTCGAGCCGGGTTCTCGTGCCGGCCCCGTTTGACCTGATCAGTTCCGGCAGGACAGTCTCCGTTAAAATGGAGAAATGCTTGCTTTCCCGGAAAAAATCCGTCTTGTTGGTCGTGACCTCGTCGATGAGATGTACCCATTCCTCGTTGCTCTGACCTTCCGGACTGAAGAGGTAGGCCAGGTAGCTTTCGAAAGAATGGAATCCCAAAGCGCGCAGGCGTTTTCGCAGCCGTCCCTCCACCATGGTCTTCTTGCCGGGTACGATGCGTATCCCGCATTCCGAATGGATGTAGCTGCTCAACAGGGCGAAATCGCGCGAGGAAAGGGTGGCGTCGTAGATGTTCGCCTTGTCTCTGTCAGCCCCCCTTCCCATTTCCCGAACACTCTCGGATGACGTTTTCATGATGTTTGCCTCACCTGTCCGGCCGTCTCGAATCCTTCACTATCCAGCTACGGGTTCGAGCCGGGACGGATCGTCGGCCGTTTCCAGCACGGCTGCAATGTCATCGGAGGAAAAGACCCTGTCTATATCGAGCAGGATAATAAACTGGTCGTCCCGCTTCCCCATCCCTTTGATGAACTGCGTTCGCAACCGCGTGCCGATCCGGGGAGGTGGTTCTATCCGGGAGGAATCGAGTTCCAGGACCTCCTGGACTGAATCCGCCAGCGCGCCCAGTACCGTAGTCTCTCCGTCCAGGTCTATTTCAACTATGATGATGCAGGTGTTTACCGACATCTCGGCTTTCGTCATCCCGAACTTCAACCGCATGTCGATAACCGGGACCACCCTTCCTCGAAGATTTATGACCCCCGACATGAATTCCGGCATGCGCGGGACTTTTGTGAGAGCCGTAAAATCCAGCACCTCGCGAACTTTGTAAATATCCAGGCCGAAGATTTCATCGTCCAGGCTGAAAGTCAGGTACTGCGCCGCTTCGGTTATGCCGTCTACACTCATTGGTTTCTCCGTCTAGTATTTTTCAAACCCGGGCTCTTCCCCGTCGGACTTGCCGGTTCCCAATTCCAGCGACACGCCCTTGCTCTTCCCCTCGGATGCGGCGACGCTCATTTGCGGGCCGTACCCCGCGGCTTTTCCTCGATTTCCCTTTCCCCCGATTTTCACTTCGGAATGCCGAGGGAGCTTGGCAAACGAGTCTACCTGATCCCTGGTGTCTGTCCTGAAAAACGAAATAATCTGCTGCAGTTGATCGGCCTGGGTCATAAGTTCTTCCGAAGTCGAAGCCATCTCTTCCGAAGCCGACGCGTTCTGCTGGATGACCTGGTCCAGCTGCTGGAGCGCTTTACTGATCTGCTCCGCACCGCTGTTCTGCTCATTGCAGGCGGCCGTGATTTCCTGCACCAGTTCGGACGTCTTCTGGATATCCGGTACGATTTGCAGCAGCATTGCCCCGGCTTTTTCCGCCACCGCGACGCTGGAGGTGGAGAGCTTACTGATTTCCGCTGCGGCCGTCTGGCTCCGTTCCGCGAGCTTACGGACTTCCGATGCCACTACGGCGAAACCTTTCCCGTGTTCTCCTGCCCGCGCTGCCTCGATTGCCGCGTTCAGAGCCAGGAGATTCGTCTGTCGTGCTATCTCCTCGATTATCGATATCTTCCCCGCGATTTCCTTCATGGCCAGGACGGTTTCGCTGACGGCTCCCCCGCCCGCCTTGGCGTCTTCGGCGGTTTTGTAAGCAATCTTTTCGGTCTGCAGGGCATTGTCGGCATTTTGCTTGATGTTGGAACTCATCTCCTCCATGGACGACGACACTTCCTCAGCCGATGCCGCCTGCTCCGATGCACCCTGGGACAGCTGTTCGGCGGTAGCGCTCAGTTCCTGGCTTCCGACGCTTACGTTCGCTCCGGCCCTTTTGACCTCGCCCACGATATCCCGCAGCTTCCCGACCATGTTGGACATGGCTTTGAGCAGCTGCCCGGTTTCATCCCTGCTGTCCACTTCGATTTTCAGGGTGAGGTCGCCCTCGCTCATCTGGTTGGAAATGCCGACTGCCCGGATAATTGGCCGCGTGATTGCCCGGGTGATGAAGACCGCGAGACAGACGCCCAGGGCGATGGCAAGAATGAGGCCGACAATCATGACGTTTGAGGAAAAAGAAAGCCTGCTCAGGGTAGTGCCGGCTATCTGCCGGGTATCCGTCATTCCCGCAGCGGCGGCGCTTTCGGCGATTGCATTTAGTTCGTCGCCAATTTGCCTGCGTCTGTTGCCCTGGTCTTCCGAAATCGTAGTGTTGGCTACGAGATCGTTCATGATCCGTTTGTACGAGCCCAGTTCCGATTTGAGATCGTCAACTTTTTTGATGTTCTGTTCCTGCCGCGTGACGGACCTTAACGCATCCACTTTCCTTTCGATCGCATCGAAACTCTTCTGTATATCCTGTGCGATTTTTGCGTCGCGATCCGCCATGTACCGCGCGGCCGAAATGCGAATCCCCGCTGCCAGATAAGCGATTTCGTCCACCGCGCCGATCTTGGACAGGCGTTCGATGAGTTTTGGCCCTTCCTGGCGGGAATTTATCTCGTTTTTCAGCATTTCAGCCTGATCGGCCCCAAGCGACTGGATAAGCGCCAGAAAGTTCGATCCGATCTCGGTGAGGTCCTTGCGGTTGTTCAACAGATTTTCGTTCTTGGATACCGTTTCCACAACGACGCGTTCGTATTCGTTTGCCTTTGTCTGGATCTTTTCCAGGTCTTCCCGGAGCTTCTCCAGTTCAGGATAGCGGGAAACCAGTTCCCTGGCGTCTTTGAGGCTTTTCTTGACCGATTCGAGACTCTTCATGCCCGCGTCGTATTGCTTCTTATCCAGGGTGTATCCGTATCCCCGCATATCGAGCATGGTCCGAAGAAAATTGCTTTCTATGTGCTTCGCGAACTCCGTTTGGGGAACGAACTGCTTGTCCAGTTTGAGGGCCAGGCTTTCGACGCTTTTCATGTTCCAGACCGCGACTGTTCCGAGAGTCAGACAGAGAGCTATCAGAATTGCGAATCCAAGACCTATTTTCACTCCCAGCTTCAAATCCTTCATTCGTGTTACTCCTTGTGCGGCAGCTTGCGATGTAGGTTCGTCGATACGTAAAGTCCCGGACATATGTGATTACAGCCCTCTTCCCCTCACTGAAAAAGCCTGCAAATCCTGCTGAAAGCGTTCCCCTTCGCCATTCCACCAGGGGGCGGCAATCGGGATTCATCCCAAAACCTTTTTCACCACAGCGATCAGTTGCTCCGGTTTGAACGGTTTTACGATCCAGCCTGTGGCTCCTGCGGCTTTGCCCTCCTGTTTTTTCTCCATCTGTGATTCCGTGGTGAGCATGATAATGGGAATGAACTTGCATAACGATGCGGTTCGCACCTGGCGGATGAGTTCGATCCCGTCCATATTCGGCATGTTGAGGTCGGTAATGATCATGTGGATTTGAGAACTGCCCAGCCTGGAAAGAGCATCCCTTCCGTCGACCGCCTCTACGACCTCGTAGCCTGCGCCGCGAAGGGTAAAACTCACCATCTGCCGTACACTGGGTGAGTCGTCCACTGTCATTATGGTTCTGCTCATTGCAATGGCCTCCACTTACCGACATGCGCCTTCGTCAGTGGCGCTACCGGCATCCGAACTTTCAAAACAACTTGGCCTTGTCCGATATGCTCCCGCCCTGGCGCGACTTGCGGCATAAAGCGCCGATCATCTTGTTCAGCACGGCGCCGAGTTCGGACATGTTGCAGTCGGCAAAACAGTAATAGCTGGGGAGCAGCGTTAGCCCCATGGCAATTGTCTCCTTTTGCCTGTCGGGCAGGACGAGTATGACGCGAAGATCGGAAAACAGTTCGCTCAGGCTCGTGAGCCTGATGAGTTCGGCCCGGCTGCCGGCGGAAATCACGGCGATTTCCACGGCATTGAGCGGCTGGTGCAGTTTCCTCCACAGGTTCTCAAAAGAGAAACAGACTTCCTGTTGGGAAGCCGGCACTATTCTCATGACGGCATTCCGCAGAAGCCGATCTTCGTTTTTCCGGTTTGAAAGATAGAGAAGCAGTTTCATACAAAAAATTCTCGAAAATTGAGTTCGATAACAAGAAGCCGGTTCATGCAAAGGCAAATAGGATGCCAGGATGGTCGGATGAGTCGGGAAGCGGTTCGTTTTTGTTCGCATCAAGGCGCAGCAATGATTTGGGGAGATGGCGGTCTTCTATTGCGAATCGTGGACGACGGTTTTCTTTCGATTCTTTCAAACGTTATGTCTCGTTCTGCGAGACGGTTTCGTGCGGGTGTGAGGGAAAAGTCGCGGGGGATGGGCCTCGAAGCGGGCATTGGATGCTGTCTTGTCCGGCAAGACAGGTACGCCGGACAAGACAATGGGGAGCGGGATCAGTTTTTGCGCGAGATGCCGTATTTTTTCAAAAGAGCATAAAGCCGGGGGCGGGATAGACCGGAAACACGGCAGGCTTCCCGGATATTCAGGCTTCTGACGGAGATGAGGGATTTGAGGTAATCGCGCTCCGCCATGGCAACTGCGTTTTCCCGGAAATCGCAGAGTTTGGGAACTTCACCCCGGAACTTGATGGAGTTGCTTCCCCCTGCGTTGTCGGGATGCCTGGTAAAGGAGGACCGCGCCAGTTCGATACGGAGGTGGACGGGCAGGTGGTCGGGAAAAAGGACGCTTTCATCGCGGGCCGCCGTAATGGCGCTTTCCAGGCAGTGTCCCAGTTCGCGAACATTGCCCGGCCATTCGTAACCGGCAAGCATATCCAGAAATTCCGTCGAAAAGACTTTGACTTTCTTCCCATAGCGATTGCAGAGCCTTCCGATGAAATAGTTCGTCAGGTCTTCCACATCGTCCGGCCGGTCGCGCAAGGGGGGCAATTCGATGACGAAGGAGCGGAGCCGGAAGAGCAGGTCCTCCCGGAATTCTCCATTCCGCACCATTTGTTCCAGGTTCCGGTTGGTAACCGCCACGAGGCGGAAATCGCTCTGTACCTCGTCCCTTGCGCCGATCGGCCTGTACCTGCGCTCCTGCAGGACCCTGAGAAAGGACTTCTGCAGGGACAGCGGCAACTCCCCGACTTCGTCCAGCACAAGCGTTCCGCCGTCCGCCTGGCTGATCATCCCTTCCTGAGCCTTGTCGGCGCCTGTGAAGGCGCCCTTGGCATGCCCAAAGAGCATGTTCTCGACCAGGGATTCCGGAAGGGAAGCGCAATCCACGACCACGAATGGTTTACCCGACCGGCTGCTGTTAGCGTGGATAGCCCGGGCGAAAAGCTCCTTGCCCGTTCCCGTTTCCCCCGTTATGAGCACGTTGACCTCGCTGGCCACCGCCCGGGACACGAGGTCGAGACACGACAGGATGCGCGGGCTTTTCCCGATGATCCTTTCCCGTTTCAGGGCCACCGGTCCGGGCGCCGCCCCGGTAAGCCGCCTGCTTGTTTCTTCCTCGTGGTACCGGAGCGCGCGGGTCAGACAAAGCTGGATGGCGCGGCCTGAGAAGGGTTTTCGAACGTAATCCCATGCGCCGCTCCTCAAAGCCAGTTCGGCCCCGTCGGCATCGCCCGCCCCGGTTATGATTATAACCTCGGGATGAGAACGGCTCTCGCGAATGATCGGCAGGGCATCCAGCCCATGACCGTCCGGCAGATATACATCCAGGAACACCAGGTCGAAATCCGAAGATCGGGCCAGCGCCAATCCTTCCTGCAGGCAGGCTGCATGGGTGACGTCATGGCCCAGTCTTTTGGTGATTGAAGAGAGCATATCGCCCATCAAAATATCGTCATCAATAATCAAGACGTTAGACATAGGTCCTTTCCGAATTCATTAGGTGAAACGTAATAATCCAAAGTCTGTATCGGTCTATCGGGAAAGATGGATGAGAAGTATTCTTGAAAAGGATTTCCCCCTGAGGTTTTTCAGGGCTATGATCGATCATAGGGTGGCGGGCAGTTCCTCAATGCCGCCCCGAACAGCTTCCATGCGCCTCAGATGGAGAGCCGGAGAGCTTCGAAACCCTCGGGGCTCACGTTGCCTATCGTCCATCTCACCGCCGGGTGTCGCATCGCAGCACATCCTTTTTCATTCATACCTCCGATGCGGCCGGGCATGTTCCAGCTTCAGGCAGAACTTCAGATCGTTCCTGGCGCCCCAGGCGTACTTGTAATCTTCCGTTCCCCTCAAAAAGTCGAACCGGATAAGCCCTTGCCGCATGGCCTCCCCAATCGCGTGCACCAGGAGCGCCTTCCCGGGGCTGAACCGCGCGAACGCCAGGTCGAACCCGCCAAGATAGCCGAACAGGCGTCCCCCGCGAGCGAAGGCGTACAGGACGGCGATTATTTTTCCGTCCAGCTTTAGCGCATGAAACCGCAGGCTGCCGTTTTCGAGGAGTCCACGCGCCGCATCCTTGTGGAAAGCCCGGACGGCGTCGTCTTGGAGGACCCCGGGAAGCCCCTTTTTCCGCCAGCGAGTCGCATGCAGCAGGAAGAGCGCCTCGACGCATTCGGAGATGTTCCCTGCGTCGGCCATTTCCAGGAGGATCTCTCCGTTTCGCGCAAGAGCCTTGATCCCGCGTTCGAGATTTCGCCTGCGGGCCGCGGAAAGGCCGGAAAAGAGTTCTTCCCGGGTTGAGGGAAGATCGAGAACCGGGCAGGGTGTGGAAGGTGCCCTGACGATCCACAACCCGAGGCCGGCCGGGACTTTCAGCAGAGGAGACCCTTGCGGGATGTCGCAAAGATGGCATGCCCCCCATCGATGCCTTTGGCGATAAAGATGTTCGAAAAAAAGAGTTGCCGCCGTTTTTCCCATCCCGGGTTCCACGAGCATGTCCAGGTGATCCGAAATGCCGGTTCCGAGGAAGGCTGCCGTTCGCGGCGAGCCCGCCACGAACAGGGGAAGGATGCCTGCCACGCGGCCTTCCTGCCGCAGGACGATCACCCAGGGGCGGCCCGAGCCGAGATGCTTCCACCATGCAAGCAGCCATTCGGGCGACTGGAATGGGGTTGCGGAAGGACACCGCTGCCACAGGCCGCCCCATTCCGCCCGCAGAGCTTCGAGCGCTCCCTGTTCGGTGACATCTTCAATTTCGGTCAATACAGGGGCCGGTGCGCTGAGTACACGGGGCATGGCGAATTCCTTGCCGGGATGAGAATGGCAGGAGAGGGCAGTTCCTGATCTGGAGCCAAAATAGGATTGATGAGTGAGCCTGTAAAGGAAGCAGGGGGAGAATAACTATGGAGTTGGGCAGCTCGAGCTAAAGGGCGCGCGGGCAGTCCGGCACAGGTACAGTTCGATTTGGCAAAATGTTCGAAATGGTGCAATGTATCCGGGATGCTCTGTTGTAATCGGCCTGTTCTTTGGATATTATCCCTGCCAGGAAATAATAAACCCGGTCCAGTAGCTTCTCACCTCGAACTGGAGCGTTCACATGGACGAAGACAGTATAGGCCAGCTCAGGAAGACCGAAGAGGAATTAAAGAAGGCAAACGTCTATCTCGAAAACATTTTCGAAAATTCCCCTGACGCAATCGGGATAGTCGACAAATACGGCAAGTTCATCAAATGGAACAAGATGGCTGCCGAACTCTACGGATATACCTTTGAAGAGCTGCTGGGGAAGTCCAGTTTCGATTTGTACGCCGACAGGGAAGAACTGGAGAAGATGCGGCTGCATCTGCGCCGGGAGGGTTCGGTGAGGAAATGGAAGATGCAGATGAAAAGGAAGGACAGGAGCATCGTTCCATTCGAGATTTCCATCGGCCTGTTGCGTGACGCGGAAAATCGGACCGTGGGCAGCGTGACGGTGGCGCGGGACCTGAGCAAAATAACGAACGTCCTGGCGGAACTTCAGCTCTCGAACGAACAGCTTTCCCACGAGATCACCGTCCGCAAAAGGGCGGAAGAAGAGGTGGGAAGGATCAGCAGGTACAATCAGCGGATCCTGAGAGCGGTGGGGGAGGGCATCATCGCGGTCGACCTGCTGGGCAGGGTCACGCTCATAAATCCTGCCGGTGCAGAAATGATCGGCTATGAGGTCGAGGAAGTGGTGGGCAGCGATTTGCACGAACTGGTCCACCATTCCAAGCCGGACGGCACGCGCTACCCTCTGCACGAGTGCCCGATGTATCAGAGCCTGAGTACGGGAAGTGTCCGGTGCGAGCGGGACGAGGTGTTCTGGAGGAAGGACGGAAAGAGCTACTTCGTCGCCTATTCGAGCATACCCATGATCGAGAAGGGCCAGGTGGTCGGAGCGGTCGTCACGATCCGGGATATCACGAAGCAGAAGCACGTGCAGTCAAAACTTAGCAAATACAGGGATTATCTCAAAGAGCTTCTCCGGGAGCGGACCGCGGCACTCGCGGAAGCCAACGCGCAGCTGGCTCAGGAGATCGAGAAGCGCACGGCGGCGGAAAAGGCGGTAGAGCAGCTTCGCGCAAAACCGTGAAGCTGCCGGCCTTCATCTCTCCAGCCGGATCAGGGTTTCCGGGTCTTGGTTTTCTGCTGCGGGGGTTCTTCGGAAAGATGGCATTCGGGCGCATCTTTGCAGGAAGTGATCAGGACGACGGTGGCGGGGAGGTTGTTGCACGCATCCCGGTCGGAATCCTTGTTGATCTCGGTGCATTGACCCGGCCCCTTGAAGCAGCATTCGTCCGAGGCCGGGGCGGAGGCCGGCAAAAGCAGCAGTAACAAAAGCAGCGCTACCTTCATGAGAGTTCCTTCTGAGCACCTGTAGTGTTTCGTTTCCGATAAACCCGCTTCGAACTCGCCGCACAATACTCCCAACCACCTGCCTTGGCAATTGAACAGAAGAGCTTCCGGAGAGCCGGAAGGATTAAGGTCAGTTCCCGTATTTTGTGGGAGCGGCTTGCAGCCGCGCAGACTGTTGAAAAGCCCCCAATCCGTCGCCCCGACGAAAGTCTGGGTCCAGAAGTGCTTGAAAACACAGGGTTCCTCATGCGAAACGCATGATTTCGCCGGAATGACGATCACAATGATTTTAGGGTTTGTCATCAATCTGAGCGGCTTGCAGCCTCGATGCTTTTCTCCCCATACCTGCTGTGCCGTTTTCTCCGGCCTGCCTTAGCTGCCGGAGCCGACGGTCACGATGCGGGTTGTCGTCTTGGTATTCGATCCGTTCGCGTCGGTTACCTCGAGGCTTACGGTGTAGGTCCCGGGCGCCGAGTAGGCATGGTTCGGGTTCCTTTCCGTGCTGGTTGTCCCGTCCCCGAAATTCCAGCTCCACGCAAGCAGGGTCGACAGGGTCGTGGAGGCGTCCCGGAAAGCCACGGACAAGGGGACTGCCCCGGCGGCTTTCGACTGCGAGGCATCGGGGGATGCGATGTAGAAATCCGCTATCGGTCCGTCGCCGGACATCGTCGATCCGGTGTAGGCAAGCGCCCAGCGCCCGAACTGAACGTCGCTTGACATCTCCGAGTAGGCGATCCTGCAATAGCCGGCTTCGCCCCAGTCGGTTCCCCAGCTGTTCTTGGCAATGAAGCACTGGGAGACGTCATCCCATCCGATCACCGTTACCGCATGGCCACCCTGGTTGCCGCCCGCAATCTTTTTGTAAATGCCCGATCCGTAGGAGAAAAAGTCCGAGTATGCCCACATGCTGACCACGATGGGGCCGTAGTTGTAAATCGCGGCCTTGAGCTGGTCGGGCGTCCCCTGGGTCGCCCACAGCACCTTTTCCCAATCGGTTAACTTGTACGCATTGTTCTGCCAGTCGGAGCATGCCGCATTCTTATTGCCGTCAGCCCCCCGATAAGGATCGCAGCTTTCCAGCGCAACCCCCGTTGACTTGAGAAATGCAGCCGCGTCTTCTATATATCCGCCGCCGCAGTTATCGGCCCCGGGGTTCGCAAAGGAGACGAGCAGTTGCTCTGCCAGGTCCTTGTCGGAGCCCGGCATGTTGAACTTCATGAGGAGCCTCGATTCCAGCGCCGCCGTGGATGCAAAGGCCCAGCACGCGCCGCAGCTGCCCTGATCCTTTATGGGAGTGATGTAGCTGGCGCCGTTTTTGTTTCGCCAGTCGAATTGCGCCGGGAGCGGGTCCGTTGCCGCCCGCGCAACCAGTGAGTTCACCTTCTTGCTTGCGGAAGGTACGGATTTGGAATCGAAGAACGCGCCGAGATGCATCCGGACCTGCTGCAGTGGCAGGATGGAAACGGGGTTGCTCTGAGCTGTCCACTCGCCGCCCTGGGCCTGGATCATGCTGTTGAGAAGATCGGGATCATCACCGAACTCGAGCGCATCGCCCAATGTCTCGGACGACTGGTCGTTGCCGTGGAAGTATACGGACACGGGGCCGCCGCCGTTTCCCTGCCCGCCCAAATCCACGACAGTGGTGTTCGACTGCGCGCCTCCCGCAGCAGCATTTCCGGAAACTCCGGGATCGCCGCCGGCCGCCGCACCCGAAGCATTTGCGCAGGGCAAAAAGAAAGAGGCGGTGAGAAAGAAGAACAAAACGATAAACAGGCCTGGTTCCATTCTTGTTCGCTGTCGCATGGTCTTTCTCTCTTGCTGGTCTGTGTAATTCGGGATCGACGTTCTTTCCGGCCGGGAACCGGAGCGTGCCCGGCGGCATGCCGTTCGGACCGGTCTGGCGCATATTGCCGCGGCTATGTGAACTCTAGTGAATCGCGGGCCGGGAATCAACCCCGGCATCCATCCAGTAGGATCCAAACTGCCGGATTTCGAAAGGAAAATAGAATGTGTTTTTTGTGTTAAGAAGCATGTCCCGCAGGTCCTGCCCCCCGCCGCGATGGTTGCCTGGCGCGGGGCCGTCCCGCATTATGCTATTCGGTTCTCAAAGAGCCTTTTGACAGCAGGAAGTTTTTATCCTTCGCGCGGTGCAAAATGAAATGACCGGGGAGCTAGGCTCAGAGCCGATCTGCATTTTCGAAACGGCACCCTGAGGGCACCGGGAAGGCACCGGGAGGGCACCTAAATGGCGCAGGCAAGACGCGAAGAGAGGCGAAAGCCAAGGACATATCCCTTTTGTGGGAGCGACTTTTAGCCGCGCAAACTGTTGGAAAAGCCCCCAATCCGTCCCCCCGACGAACCCCGGATCGCGTCCGGGGCAGGCGCTCGTGGTCCAGAAGTGCTTGAAAACTCTGGGTTCCGGCTTCCGCCGGAATGACGATCACGATGATTTTAGAGTTTGTCATCAATCTGAGCGGCTTTTAGCCGCGATGGGTCCTTGCTGGAGTGTGGGATTGGTTTCTTTTTCAACGCGAAGACGCAAAGCCCGCGAAGAAAGGCGCGAAACTCAAACCGACAGTTGTCTCCTTGCAGCAAAATACGCCCGCCGCCATTCCAACCCATTACGCAACCGTGCTCTATGAGAGCCGCAAACCTGTTTCAATTTTCTTTGTCCCCGAAGCTGTCCTCATCTTTCTCATGCTGAGCACAGTTCCGGACCCCGACTTTAAAGTCGGCAGATGTCCGCACGCATCGAGGATTAAAGAACGAGGTTTTCAAGTAGGGATAATTTTTGGAGAAAAAATCAGCCGCGGCCTGGATGGCAGACTCGGCACGAGGTAAGGGGAGAAACTGAAACGAGCAAGCCCATGCGATTAAATGGTAGGGTTTTCTTCTGGAGACGGGGCAGGGAAACACTGCTTGTGCGACCCTATTGCAGGAGCTATAGTATTACGAAACTACCATTGATGGAGTTTGCGTATGGAAGTGGTTACGATTTCCCCAAAGTTCCAGGTTGTTATCCCCAAAAAGATTCGAGATGCCTTGAAGCTGTCGCCTGGGCAAAAAATTCAAATGGTTGCCTACGACAACAGGATCGAGATGATCCCCCTCAGGAAGATTTCAGAAATGAAGGGATTTCTCAAGGGCATTGATACCTCGGTCGAAAGGGAACCCGATAGGATATGAACATAGTCGATTCTTCCGGCTGGCTTGAGTATTTCGCAGATGGCCCCAATGCCCATTTCTTTTCCCGTCCCCTTGAGACGGCAGCCGATCTTGTCGTGCCAACCATTACGATTTACGAAGTCTTCAAGGTGGTTCTCCGCCAACGAGGCGATGCAATCGAGCACTCATACAGCAGGGGCTTGTCGTAGATCTTACGCCCGACATCTCGGTCCTGGCAGCAAGAACGAGCGTCGAACACCATCTGCCCATGGCCGATAGCATCATTTTGGCAACTTCACGTCTTTTCGGAGCAACCATATGGACTCAGGACGCCGACTTCAAGGAAATCGACGGTGTCCGATATGTCGCAAAAAAGAATGGATAACCTTGCCGGCCTCGAAATAGCGCATTCGTGCTTCAATATACCTTCTGACGGCTCCGCAATGATCGAGACCACATAAGACTTCTCAGGGAGGGGGGCATGCTTTTTACGAAACTGACGCGGGGAAGCATTATGTCAATACGCAGTGGAAAACCCGGGCAGGGGTAAAACTTTTCTTAAGCTTCGCTCCAGTCTTCGAGCACCAGTCCCGGCACCCGTTCAAATTCTTTGACATTGTTTGTCACCAAAATCAGGCCGAGCGCCCTGGCTTGGCCGGCTATCATCATATCGTAAGGTCCAATGGGGTGACCCGTACGATAAAGTGTGGCGCGTATCTGTCCAAAATGATATGCGGCTTTGTCTTCGAAGGGCAGCACTTCAAGTCGGGCGACCATGGCCTCGATGTCCGCCAGATTCCGTTCCACCTGTTGTGAGTGTTCCGCCCCGAACACCAACTCCCCCAAAGTTACAGCGGAAATGCCCATCCGGCCGTGATGAGCCTCAAACCGCCTTTTCACCTGCTGAGGACGGTTCTTTAGAGTGTAGATGACAACGTTGGTGTCGAGCAGGTATTTCAGCATTCCATGCTCTCCCGCCTTTGGTCTTCCGGTTGTTTTCGCTCCATCATGAAATCACTGGAAACCCCCGGTGCATTGAACCACTCATCCCAAGATTGCCCAACGGGCTCAATCATGCGTTTATTGCCAACCGCTGTGATTTCAACGTCCTTAACGGATTCCGGAAAGGCCACTTCCCTTGGCAGCCGAACGGCCTGGCTCCGGTTACTCTTGAAAATTCTGGTTTTCACGCATGTCATAACCCTGCCTCCCAAAAGGAAATATTGATCTCGAAATTATTATATAATTCCTTAGGGATATGTCAATGGGATATACTGACAGGGGCCTGATTCCGGCGCAACACCGGCCACCCCTCGGAGATCGGGCAACGAAGAACAAGCGACATAATTGCTGAACATACCTTGCCACATATCGCAATCAGCACAGCCCGAACGAGGCCGACAGGTGGTTATCCGTTCATATGATCCAGGCGCAACTATTGCCGGCCACGGTAACCCTTGTTGTCAAGGCTCTCCTGGGGATCGATGCCACTGGAATGTCATAACAAATGCTTGGTGAGAGACTTAAAAGCCTCGATCCACTCTTCAAACATGACCGGCTTGACCATAAATCCGCAAACTCCCAAGTCCCGGCAAAATTTGTCGTCTTTTTCTTCTTTGGATGTGGAGAGGATGACCACTGGTATGCGTTTCAATCGAGAGTCGGATTTGATTTCCTTGAGTGCTTCTCGTCCATCTTTTCTTGGCATATTGAGATCAAGCAGGATGAGATCGGCGGGTGGCAATTTTTCTCGGATACGCTCGCCTTCACTCTGAAGGTATTCCATCAGCTCTCTTCCATCACTTATGAATCTGATTTCCCCGTCGATTTTCGCCTCTTCAAATGCAGATTCGGCAAGAAGACAATCATCGGCGTCATCATCGGCCATAAGAAAGATGAATGATGCGGATTGATTTTTCATGAGCACCCTGAATCTTTCCTGGCCGTAACCGGAATCTGAATGATAAATGTCGCCCCCTGCCCGGGTGAACTTCTAGCAATTATGCTTCCGTTGTGGCGTTCAACAATCTTTCGACATATGGCGAGACCTATGCCGGTTCCCTCATAGTTGCAACTTCTGCCGTGGAGCCGTTGAAAGGGTTTGAAGATTCGATCGACGTACTGTTCCTCAAACCCGATCCCGTTATCCTCGACAATGATTCTGCAGTCTGTGCCGGTTGTATGGCCATAGATTTTTACCACGGGCTTTTCGTCATTTTTACAGTACTTCATCGAATTGCTGATAAGGTTCTGGAGGAGTTGTCGAATTTGCACAGGGTCGGCGTCTATTTCCGGCATTTCCCCGATTTCGACGCTGCCGCCTGCTTTCTTTACAACAAATTCTAGGTCGCTGACGGCATCCCTGGCCGCCGTTGCAAGGTTTACAGGTTCAAGTGGTTGCGATTGGGTAGCTATGCGTGAATAGCTGAGCAGGGACCTGAGCAAATCAGACATGCGTCTTGCCGCATCGGTCATGCGAGCCAGTGAATCCTGCCCCTCCGGGGGAAGTTGGTGTTTAAACTTTCCGGTAATCATGTGGCCGAAGGTTTGAATTTTCCTTAGCGGTTCCTGGAGGTCGTGAGAGGCCACAAAGGCGAACTCCCGCAATTCCTCATTGAGTCTTTCCAGTCTTCTGGAGTGTTCTATCAGCCCTTTATTGGCTTCGGCCAGTTCTGCGGTTCTCTCCAGCACCCGTGCTTCCAGCTCATCTCTGTATTTGCATATTTCCGCCAGCGTATTCTCGCGATCGGTAACGTCGCGAAAAACCAGGACTACACCGGTAATGTTTCCCTTATCGTCTTTGATGGGGGCGGCGCTGTCATCTATCGGTATTTCATTCCCATTACGCGTTATCAAAATTGTGTGATTTGCAAGTCCTACAATCGAGCCTAGCTGAATTACCTTCTCGACAGGGTTTTCGACGGGCTGGCGTGTATTCTTGTTTATTATGTTGAATATCTTTGTCAACCTGGTATTTACGGCCTCTTCCATTTTCCAGCCCATCAGGTTTTCGGCGATGGGATTCATGAATACTATGAGGCCATCCTTATCGGTGGCAACTACAGCATCGCCGATGCTTCTGATGGTCGTTGCAAGCCACTTTTCACTCTCTTTCAATTTCCTTTCCATTGTGTGCTTGTATAATGCCACATCGATGGTAACGCGCAGTTCCCGCTCCTTGAAAGGTTTGACTATGTAGCCGAATGGCTGCGTTACTTTTGCACGCCTCAGCGTTTCATCATCTGCGTACGCGGTGAGATATACAACCGGGACATCAATCCGGTCATGTATCTGTTCAGCGGCGGCAATACCGTCTATTTCTCCATTCAGCATAATATCCATCAATACCAGGTCGGGACATATTTCTTCGACCTTCCGAATTGCTTCCTCTCCGGAATATGCAATCTCGGGGGCCGGATACCCGAGATTAATCAGTCTAAATTGAATATCGAGCGCTTCAATGCCTTCGTCTTCAACGATCAAAATCTTTGAATCGGCCATTGGACTGGACTCCTCATTTCTTAGCTTGAATCGCAATTCTAAATTCTGTTCCAGCAGCAGTATGAAAATGGATAGTACCCCTGAGTTGTGCCACCAACACCTTGACTAATTTCAACCCAAGTGACTCACAGCCTTCTATTGTGAAGTCTTCCGGCAAGCCCGCTCCATTATCGCCGACGATCAATACGAATCTGTTGCCGATCTCCCGGCGCAGGACGATGCGGATTTCGGCCTTTTCGCCTGTGGCCACAGAAGCCGGAAAAGCGTGTTTCAGTGAGTTCGAGACGAGTTCATTGATGATCAGAGCGCAGGGGATCAGTGTATCGATGCCGAACGCTATATTGTCGGCATCCACTGTCAATTTCATAGTCCTTTCGCTCACGCCGAAGGAAAGAAACAGGTTGGCTGCAAGGGCATGAATATATTGAGCTGCATCAATCGTTGCAAGCGACTCGGACTGGTATAACTTCTCGTGAATAAGGGCCATCGAGTAAATCCGATTCTGGCTCTCCTTGAAAAGCGAAATGTCCTGTTCATCACGAATATAGGGCAGCTGGAGATTGAGCATGCTGTGGATGATCTGAAGATTGTTTTTAACGCGGTGATGTATTTCCTTGAGGAGTACCTCTTTTTCTCTAAGCGATTTCTTGATCCGGTCCTCGGCCTTTTTCATTTCTTCGACAAGCTGTGCATTCTCGAGGGAAATGGCTGCCTGGGATGTCAAAAGTTCCGTCATCTGGGTCTTTTCCAATGTAAATACCGAATCCGACAGACGGTTTTCCATATAAAGTATCCCTGTCAGTCTTGACTGCTTGACCACAGGCAGGCACAGCACGGAGCGCAACTGCATCTCCTGGACCTCCGGATTATCTTTAAAATCGCCTTCCTGCACGGCATCGTTCAGAATCACTTTCTCGCCGGTCCGGTACACATAGCGGACTATCGCCTTGCATATGTGCTCAGCATCATCGAGTTTCCGATTAAGGGTTTGCGCCTTCTCCTTCGTCGCGACATGACTTTCGGCCCGGATATACAGATCGCCGTCCTGTTCCATGAGCAGGTAGCCGTGCTGAGCCGCCGAACTCTCGATAACCACCTTCATGATTTTTGTGAGCAGGGCGTTTTGTTCTATCTCGGCGGAAATAGCTAAGGATGACTTCATCAGGTAATCAACATCGAGATTAGGGAGGAGGGCCGCTGAAGGATCGGCTTCGAATTTCGCGCCAAGGGCTTCTCCTTCAAGGTAGTCGCCATACTTTTCGATGAGATGCACCAGTTTTCGTTCCGCGCGACATTTCTTATACAAACGGGCCGCCTCGGCGAAATATATCCCGGCGCAATGCTGCCCGGCTTGCAGGAGGAGCTCACCCAGAGATTCGTTCAAATGTCCTTCGAGAAAAGTATATTCTTGTTTGTGAGCGGAGTTGATCGCATCGAGGTATAGACTTCTCGCCTCTTTAAATTCGCCCGTGATTCTTTCAAGTTCCGCGTAAAGAAAAGCAAGATATGGTTTTAGCAGGGGGCCCAAACCGGACCATGTGGCGACCTTGCCAATAATCGGCCGGATATAGGTCAGCAACTCATTTTCATTCCTGAAGCCCACCCCTTTTTCATACATCTTCAACGCGTTCAAAACGAGAAAGACGTGCCACTGTCTTTTTAAAACATTATCGGTGAGACCGGACAGGTATCGCCTCACCCCGGACAGGCATTCCTCGGCCTTCTCATACTCCCCGAAATAGTAGTGCACCAGCGCCATGTGGACATAATAACTTCCTGCGGAGGCGACGTGATTATCCTGCTCCCATTTCCTGAGTTTTGCCTCCATGGGCAGCGGTGAATAGTCCTTCTTCATGGGCTCGATCCAACCGGCTTGCATCGCCTCGGAAAGGCCTACGGAGAAAGACAGATGATATCTGTTGGAAAATTGCAGGCATTCTTTTGCGTAATCTTCAATAACATGCAGGTCGGCTCCCTGAACCTGAAGGTTCCACATGAGCGGCCCGTATGAAAGGCCGGCGTTGTAGAGGTCCCCGCAGTTTTTCCCACACTGGATCGACTTGAGGCAGTAGCCCACGATTTCCTTCGGATGGCTCCGGGAGTGCATATTGCACCACACGATCCCGTTCATCCCGCGGGTCGCGCCGAACGTGTTCGGGTACTTCGCGGACAAATCCCGGGCCAGGTCTTCATACTTGAATGCCTGCTCGAATTCCTCCCGCTCACCGAGTTGAAGTCCCATAATACTGAAAGAGTAGATGACGGATTCGTCCATTCCTCCCGCCAGGCAGTGTTGGGTGGACTGCGCAGCAGAAAGATAGAGTTGGGGAACAAGCCCTGACATATACAGGTCGGGGATGAGTTCGCTGTAAAATGCCAACTCGATCTTGCTCTTCCTGTCCCCGGTAAAAGGCATATTGAGGATGGTTTTCCAGACGTCGATGTTTTTCGAGGCGATCTCAGCCATTAACTCCACGCGTTTCCCGTCTGCTTCGTCCGCCTTATCGGGAATCGCCTTGCCGAAATACGCGAGGCCCTTGTTTGCCGTCTCGATCGCTTTGATAAAATTGCCTATCGATGAGAGTGAAGTCGTTTGTTCGGCCAGGCATTCCGCTTTGTCCAGGTCGGTCCTGGCATGGTCGAGCAATTCGTTTAGCAGTTGCTCGGAATTCTGGTAGTTCCCGCACATAAGTTCCGTTTTTGCCGTCTTTTGAAATACCCTGAATGTTCGTTTGTAATGACTGTCCTCCCAGCAGTCCTCCGGCAGCAGTTCCCGGCTGAGATTGAAATACTCGTTTGCCGCTTCCGTGGCGAGCGAGTCCAGGGCCTTGTTGCCCGCGAAGTAGTTGAGGGCGCAAAGATCATGGGCCGTTTTCTTATTGAGGTTTTCTTCCCTGCCCAGGTTAAGGTGCGAGACGATGGTGAACAGGCTATCGAGTTTTTGGATCTCCTCCGCATTCTCCGGGACCTCGGCAAGGAGGTGGTTTCCGATCTGCCAGTGGATCTGACGCCGTTTCTGGATCGGAATGAAGGATAGTACCGCCTCCTGAACCTTGTCATGGATGAACTGCAACCGGTTCTTGCTCTCCATCAGCAGCCCCTGTGCAAGGGCCGGTTTCAGCATTTCGAAAATTTCGATCAGTGTCATTTCCCTGATCATCGACAGTTCGGCAGGCGAAAAGGTGTTCCCCATGCAGGCGCAGTATTCAAGCAGCTCCACGAGGTCCGCCGGGAGCTTTCGGATCTTCGAGCTGAAAAGAGCAACGACCGTGGTAGGCATACTGGATCTGCGGATCTTCTCCAGGTCCCATCCCCATTGCCTTTCCTTATTGAAAAAAAGGAGATTTTCACCATGAAGATAGGACAGACTTTCACTGACAAAGAGCGGGTTGCCTTCGCTCAAGTCAGCTATGAAATTCGACAGGGCCTTTGTTTGCGAGAGGGGAGAGTCGAGGATGTATGAGACCATTTCATGGCAATGTTCGGGCATCAAGGCCTCGAGCCTGATCTCCTTCATTGGCCAGCCGGCTTCGCGGGCGTCTTTTATGAGCTTGGAGAGGGGATGGCTCGAGTCCACTTCGTTATGGCGGTAGGCCCCCAGCAGGAAAAGATGGGGATGGTCCTTGAAATTGGCGAATACGTTGGCGAGAAAGTCAAAGGATGCCGTATCGCACCACTGGAGGTCGTCGATGAAAAGGGTCAGGGGGTTGTCATCGCTGGCAAGGCAGGTCAAGAACCTATCGAAAAGATCGTGGATCCTGTTCAGGGATTCGACCGGGGGAAGCGATTGGACTTCAGGCTGGAGGCCGATAAGGACTTCCAACTCCGGGATGAGGTCCGTCAGCACTTTCCCGTTCCTGCCCACGGCCCTCAGTATCTTATCTTTCCACATGGCTACCCTGGCGTCGCTTTCGGTGAGAAAGGTCCGCGTGAGGTTTCTCAATGCCTGGAGAAGAGAGCTGTAGGGAATATTTTTTTGATATACATCGAATTTGCCTGAGGTGAAATACCCCCGATGTTTAACGATGGGCTTCTGGAGTTCCTGGATCAGGCGGGTTTTGCCAATGCCGGAGAGCCCGGAAATCAGCAAAGAGCGAAACGCACCGCGGGCAACATCTTCATATTCATTGAGGATAATACCTGCCTCTTTGTCGCGGCCGACCATTTTTGAAATGAAGGTGACCCTCTGCGTGTAAATGGAACGTTCCAGTGCGAATTCGCCTATTTTGCCGGTGGCAAGGTATTCATCCCTGCACCGCGCAAGGTCCGCCATGAGCGCTCTGCCGCTCTGGTAGCGCTTTTCCGGCTGCTTTAGAAGCAGCTTCGCGACGATATTGCTTAATGCGGGTGGGACTGCAGGATTTAGCTCATTGGCGCTGGGCGCTTCCTCGGCAAGGTGGGAGTGAATCAATTCGAGAGGATCGTCGGAAAAGAATGGGAGACGCCCGGTCAGCATCTCGTAGAACATGACCCCGAGAGAATAGAGGTCCGATGAAAAGCCCACCCTGTGATTGATGCGTCCGGTCTGCTCGGGGGAAGTGTAGGAAAGGGTTTCTTTTATGAAACCGGGGTCATGGATGAAGTGGCTCACGTCTCTCACGTCGAGTGCGCTTATAAAGTCTATCAGCCGGAGAGCGAACGTACCGGCGTCTACCAGTACGTTGTGCGGTTTGATGCCGCCGTGGATGATTCCGGCTTCATGAACCTTATCGAGAATCTGGGCCAGCTTGCATGCTATGGTAAAGAAATCGCCCAGAGAATGCCTTCCGGCAAACTTATTGAGGGTAATGCCGTTGAAATAGTCCTGGATTAAGAAGTGGATCCCATCCAGTACATCGAAAGCAATAGGAGTGACAATAACGGGGTCGTTCAAAACTCTGAGATGCTCGACTCTTTGCCGGAACAGGGATTTCTTACCGTCGGAAAGAAATCCCGCCTTCAAGACCTTGAGCGCAAGCAACCGCTCCGGATTTTTCTTCGAGTATGCCTTGTATATTGTTGCCTGCCGGCTTTCGCCGATCTTTCCAATGATTTCATAATTCGGGATAATCATGTTCATCCCCCCGGCGGCTGATTAAGAACTGGCTGAGGTGGTGCATGGTGACTTGAGGTGTGAACTGTCATATCGGCATATGAAACAGGCAAGCATTCTAAAACGCTATCATTTTCTTGTCCAGCAACTTCCCAAAAATGACAAAAGGGCGCAGTGAATCTCTGAGAAAGTACCGGCTGCTGAGGATGGTTCTTTAGGGATATATCAACGGGATTATACTGTCGCGGTGACCATTCCCGGTCCCGTTCGGGTTATCAACGCGTGCCGGACTCTTCTGCTTCTACCCCAGGAGATTACCGGAAGGCTGCATAAACTTCATGTGACTACAATCTATACATGCCGAGTTCCAGCATTATATTGAGTGCACCCGCCAACCACCAACCGGAGGTAAGAACCGTGAGATGTTCTTGCCTACTTCTCGGTTACGCTTATGAAGACACTCCGGGTACTCCGATCCTCGCCGGTGCAGTCGATTCCGCGTCAACCGCCGGTAGCTCTGTACTCGTGCCATCACTGATGTTGCTTCTCAATTAATGACTGCGCGGGCTTTCGCCCTATACAAAGCTGCGTTCAAGACCTCAGTCAAAGAGGGTGCAGATGCCAAAGAGAATCAACGTGTCACTGTTGGATCGGAGGCGGTCCAAGCTAAGCTGTTGATATCATGTAAATAGATGTATAACAGGATGTCTATTTTAAGATTGGAAGCTCTTTTCGAGGCAATAAGACCGCTGCTCTAAGAGGGCTGAGGTTCCCGTCCGGTAATTCCGCCCTCAATTTCGTTTCTACTTGCTCTCCGTGGAGAACTGCTTGAGTATGGAATATCCGTCGCCATCCAACTCCAGGAAGTATCCCCGGATATACCCGCTATCCAGGATGCTGGTAGTTTTGAGTACCTGGACGTTTTTCTCGGCCCACTTCTTCTTCAATGCGTTGAGGCAAACCTCCTGGGGGAGCCACTTGGTATTTTCGGATATTTTGGAATCGGCCGTGGTCTCGCTTACGGACGGCGTCGAATTGCACCACATCAAAAGGACATGCTTTCCGTCAGTGGCTCCTGCCACGTGCATGTAAAGATTGTCCACGAAGAGTTCCCTTTTCGCTCCCCAGAATGACGAACAGTCCTGGTCGAGCTTATAGGGGTTGGAGCATGTGGCAAAGAGCATCTGGATCGAGTCGAAGGCGTATTTGCGGACCAGGCCTTTTTCCAGGCCGAATTCAGCCGCTATCAATGTGCAGAGCGAATTCGATGCCTGGGCGATGTCTTCCTTGAACATCCCGGCATTGTTGATTGAGGCCTGTTGGACAGTTCTCGATTCGCGAAATAATTCGGTTGAAGAAAGTCGCTTTTTTAAGATTACCTCTCCGGTTGAGACCCTGTACAAGGTCAACGATGCATCGATTGCCACCGTCGAAGTCTCCCCGGCATATGCTGCCAGACCGTATCCGCAGTTGACGAGAAGCAAGGCGTCGAGATTTTGCTGTTTTGCACCGTCAAAACGGCGTTTCAATTCCTCTGCCGTTGGTTTTGAAGCCGGCGCCTCGACCATCAGCGCCTGCGATCCGAGTACCTCGTAAGTTCTGGAAAGTTTGTCGGATAGCCCCTGTTCGACCAACTGTCTTATTGGATAAGTCGGTACTTCCGCTCTCAATTCATCTATGCTGCCCCCCAGAGAACTCCTTGCCGCTCCGGTTTGTTCTGCAATAAGCAATACACCTTCAAGAAAACCACCCACAGCACCAAACATAACGCCCCCGTAGCTCTTCTCCATTATATGGGTATGATCGAGCACGGAAGGTCGTTCCTCGGGGGTGTAGACTACAACGCCGACTCTTTTGAAGCCTTGGGCTAATCGAGGTTCCAGGGAATTGGGGGCGGTAGCGCACCCGCAGAGGGCGATGATAGTCAGCAGAGCAACCAGAGTTGAACCAGCAGGCATTCTCATTCGTACCTCCATTGTGAGCAGTATGACCAGGAAGACAACCTGATCGAAAATTCCGCGAAGATGGGCGCATATCTGCTCGAAAGGGCGATGGAGCTGAAGGAAAAACACCCGTCGGTGGGAGACGTGCGCGGGCTCGGGCTGTTTGTCGGCCTCGAACTGGTGAAGGACAGGAATACGCGGGAGCCTCTCGTGCCGCTTTCCTCCTCGCTCAGCGCCGGCATGAACCCCAAGCTGGAGGTGGCCCGCAGGCTTGGCGAGCTGGGGATGATGGCCATGGCGTCAAACCCGGGCAACACCATCGGCATGGCCCCTCCTCTTATTATCAACAAAGACGAAATAGACGAAGGCATCGCCATTACCAGGCAATTGAACTCTAATCCGCCTCGTTTGCCAAGTCAACGATCTAAATCAGAGACATGCGACTCGGTATATGCAAAAGGTCCTGCTGATCGCCCAAAGGGAACTAACAATTCCTTGTTCTTGAACTATATCAGGCAGGAGCTTCTGAAGGCGGATGTTTTTGATTGACAAAATTTATTTCCCGTGCAAAGTTCATTCTTAACTCACCCAACAATAGAAATATCACTGAAACCGACATCCCTATTCATATGCTGAGAAGATTGCGACTGCATCACTTCAGCAGCGGGCATCCAGTCTTCTAGACGCGTCAGGCATAAACGGCCCCTCAGATTCTCGCTGCCGTTTAATTGACTTCCGGCCTTATGTTAGCTGCCGATATGGGGTAGTCGTATTCTTGCGCATCGTTTATTGAGATGTGAGACTGTGCTTCTCTGTTCAAATCATTGACCCTCAGGTCGATACATGCGAGGCAGGAGAGAAATGAAAGCTGGAGCGCATAAGAATCTACGGATATTGGCGATGGTCTTTCTGGCTGCCGTCCTGACTTCCAATCCGGTCAGTGCAGCAGATCTCATTGTGGACGGCACAACACTTACCATCAATGCACCTGACACCCTGAACTATGATAGCGAAACAATCGGCAACACCGACACTGCAGCCGTAATCCAGAATGGCGGCTCCAATACTGCAACAGGCGGTTCCATACTCGGTTATAGTGCAGGGTCGGCCGGCACGTATAACCTCAACGGCGGCTCACATGCGACTGACTCTTTAAACCTCGGCTACCTGCCGGGGTCAACCGGCACGTATAACCTCAGCGGTGGCACACTTTCAGTCGGTGACAGGGAATTTGTCGGCACCGAAGGTACCGGCGCATTCGCTCAGAGCGGCGGTTCCCATACGGTAAACTCTATTTTTATCGGCGCATGGGCGGACGGCGTGTATAACCTGAGCGGCGGCACTCTTTCGGCCGGCGCTGAATATATTGGTGAACGAAATACCGGCACATTCAACCAGAGCGGCGGTTCCCATACGGCAACCAACATCTACGTTGGCCATGCCCTGGGGTCAACCGGCACATATAACCTGA
>JAEZXS010000166.1 GCA_023442755.1 Pseudomonadota bacterium
CGCCATGTTTCCAAAGACATTGCCGAAGCGATGTGGGCCCAGCGGGAACAGTTTATCCATGACGGGTTGCCGCGCCCCCAGCAGTTGATCGCCACGGTCCTGTTCACGGATCTCAAGAATTTCACTACGATTTCCGAACAGTTTGGAGATGCCGGAAAGCTCATGGAGTGGCTGAACGAATACATGGAAGCGATGACCACGCACGTCTTCGATAATGGAGGCCAGGTAAATAAATATATCGGCGACGCGATCATGGCCGTATTCGGCGTCCCGGTCGCACGATCGAGTGAAGAGGAAATAGCAGGGGACGCCGTTCGTGCTATACGCTGCGCAATGAGGATGGGACAGCACCTTGAAGAACTCAATGAAAAATGGGCGAGGGAAATGCGTCCGACAGTCAAGATGCGGGTAGGGATTTATACCGGTCCCTTGATGGTGGGGTGTATCGGCAGCAAGCAGCGGCTCGAATACACCGTCATCGGCGATACGGTGAATGTCGCGTCCAGGCTCGAGAGTTTCGACAAAGGGCTCGATCCCGAAAACCCCTGCAGGATTCTCATAGGGCAGAGTACATGGGAATATGTACACGGGCACTTTGAAGGCAGAAGCCTGGGATCCATAGCGTTGAAAGGGAAAGACCGGAGATTGGAGATTTACCAGTTAATGGGAACGAGGCGGGAGGGAGAAAACGAATTTACGGCGGCGCCTCCCCGTTCCGCCTCTGCTTCGACCAGTTAATGGAAGTCGGGAAGTCGAGTGAAGGAGGCACCATGCGGGGACTTTTAATTTTGACATGTCTTTTCTTTATTGTTGCCGGTATTGCCGTTCATCCCGGGAAAGCACATCCTCAGGGCATCCCGGGTACTCCGGGCGCTGCGGTCGGACAGCCTGCCGACACTCCCGTCTACAAACCGCCGCTTCGGGGCGCCCCCGCAGGCGGAAGCCGCATCGCGGCCGCTGTTCGCGGCGAAGAGGGGGCTGGTTCGACGGTGCTCGTCCTGGCGCCCGACCATGTCGGGTTGACCTCGGAAAAAAGCCCGGTTCTCTACTGGTATCTTTCGAAACCGGAATCGGGTCATATCGAGTTCACCCTCAATGATGAACGGAAAGGGCAGACCATCGTGAGGGCCGACCTGCCTTCACCGAAACAGGGAGGGATTCAGGCGATAAAGCTGGCCGACCTCAAGGCGGAACTGCTGCCGGGCGTCGCGTACCAGTGGTTCGTGACACTTGAAAGGGACCAGGATCAGCCCTCAAAGGACGTCTACAACGGCGGGAGCATCATGTACGAACCTCCCTCGGCGGAATTGAACAAAAAACTCGCCTCCGCGGGCACAGGCGCTCCCACGATCTACGCGGCCGAAGGGCTCTGGTACGATGCGTTTTCCTCAACATGGAAGATCGGCAAAGCCGGAACTGAGAAAGCGGCTATCCAGCAGCGGGGCAGCCTTCTCGAGCAGGTTGGCTTCGGGGCGGCGGCGCCCGGAAAGTCAAAACCCGCCGTCGATACTGAATTGGAGCTGCTGCAGCTCATGCGAAAATAGCGAAGCTGTACGGCTGAGTACCGGGAGATCGGCTTCTCATACGTGAATACCGCTTCGGGGAGTTGGCCGCTCCCCTCTCAGCTGTCGTCGGTAGTTTTTAAGCCGGCGGAATATCCTGGTGATTCAAGAAGTCAATCACGAAGGTGATGTGGACTTTCATCGCCTCATAGCCGGCGTCGGGATCGTGATTGCGGACGGCCTCGAAAATCGCACTATGATGCCCGGCGACAACTTCCTGGTATCCGGGAACCTCATACAGCCGCTGGAGATTTTCCTTGATCCCGTGGATGAGCAGGTCGAAGAAATTCTTCATGATATGAATCTGGACGATGTTTCTCGTGGCGTACGCTATTCCCATATGGAAGCGTACGTCCGCATTGGTCCCCAGTCCGCCGGTTTTCGTCTCCTCGGCCATATCCGCCAGGCTTTTCCCCAGATCCTGAATATCTTCTCCGGTCGCCCGGCGAGCGGCCATCATCACCGCGTTGCACTCCAGGCCGAGCCTCACCTCGAGCAAATCCACGAGGCTGACGTCCTGGCCCATGAGGAGGGCCAGGGGATTTCTTGCAGCCGACATTTCCGGAGAGTTTACGAACGTACCCTGGCCCTGCCTGTGTTCGAGCAGTTGGAGCGCCACCATCTTGTTGATGGCCTCCCGGACCGTAGGACGGCTCACACCGAGGTTTTCGGCCAATTCGCGTTCGGTCATCAGCCGGTCGCCGGGTTTAAGGCGCCCCTTGAAAACAAGGTCCCTCAGCTGTTCGAATACCAAGTCTGACATGCGCTTGGGCTTGATCGGTTTTAACACGGTTCACCTTCAGACCAGCGAGTCTGCATAGACCTCGATAGCGTGTTTTACCTGGATTTTATCCCCTCCCTGTGAGAGCAGGTCCGTAATCTGCAGCATGCATGCCGGGCAGCTGGTAGCCACAACAGAGCATCCCGATTTTTTTATGTTATCACGCTTCCGCCTTCCAATTGAAGCGGAAATGTCATAATGCTGCAGATTAAAACTTCCTCCACACCCGCAGCACCTGTCCGCTTCCGGCATTTCCGTGAACCGGTAGCCCGAATTGGCCTTCAGCAACACCCGGGGCTGTGCGCTCACGCCCAGGGACTTCTTGAGATGGCAGGGATCGTGATAGGTAAGGACCGTCCCGCCTTCGGTGCCGGACTGGGACGCCGGCGCCGCTTTTGCCACGTCGACCAGGAATTGGCTGACGTCCATGGTCTTTGCCGCCATTGCCTTCATGGCCGCCGTTTCGCCATCGGTAAGGCCATCGGCCATCATGGGCCAGATCTCCTTGATCGTGGCGGTACAGGTGGCACAGGCCGTTACCAGGTAGTCGAAAGAATTTGCGGCAAATACCTTCAGGTTATGGCGCAGGAGCCGGTTAAAGGTTTCGGAATCGCCCGAGGCAATGGCCGGAATTCCGCAGCATCCCTGACTTTCCGGCAGGTATACTCCGATTCCGTGATGCCGCATCGCGCGCAGCACCGCTTCCCCCACCTGCGGAAAAATCTTGTCGATCGCGCAACCGGTAAAGATGCCTACCCGCAGCCCCGAGGCACCGGGGGTGGTATTGACGGCCCCCACCATGCGGTGAAACGGGACGGGGGCGAGCGGCTTGATGTGGCGTTCGGCAAGCGGCGAAAACATCCGGCCGCAGGATGTACCCAGGAGATCGTCGACGGGCTTTACGAAAAATCCCTGCATCCTGGCCCCCAGTTCGAGAAGGCTGTCGAAAAGACCGGGATGGGAGAGCAGGCCGCGGAAGATCACTTTCTTTGCCGGACTGAGTCCCATATACCCTGCCAGGATCGCCCGGGCCTTGATGAAAATCTCCAGGACCCGCACCCCGCTGGGGCAGTTTGCCGCGCAGGAGCCGCAAAGAAGGCAGCGCATCAACCGTTCGTTCACCCCTTCGGGGTCTTTGAACATTTCCCGGCTCAACCCGTCCAGCAGAGCCAGCTTGCCGCGCGCAACGTCGGCCTCGCGTCCGGTTTCCGCAAAGACGGGGCACACCGATTGGCACAGCCCGCAGCGCATGCAGGTGACGAGTTGCTCCTCCAGTTCCCGTAAGAGTTCCGCCAGCTTCTTCATGTCGTACATGATCATTCTCCTAAGATCTTGCCGGGATTCAGGATGTTTTTCGGATCAAGCGCAGCCTTTATCCGCCGGGAATACAGGATGGTTGCCCGGCTGGTTTCGTTGGCCATGTAGCGGGATTTGGCGATCCCGATGCCGTGTTCGCCGGAAAGCGTGCCGCCGAGTTTGAGGGCATTTTCGAAAATGGCGTCGACTCCCTGTTCGACCCGGCCCCACTCCTCCTTATTGCGTTTGTCGGTGAGGATGGTGGGATGGAGATTTCCATCGCCCGCATGCCCGAAGGTACCGATCGTAAGATTGTATTTCTTCGATATGTCTTCGATCGCCCGGATCATGGAGGGAATTTTACTCCGCGGTACGGTTGCGTCCTCCAACACGGTGGTCGGCCTGATACGGGACAGGGCCGACAGGGCGGCGCGACGCGCTTCCCACACCTTGTCGCGCTCCTGGGCATCTTTGGCCACCTTGACCTGCATCGCGCCCATCCGGCGGCAGATGGATTCGACTTTTTCCGCATCCTCCTCCACCTGCGCCGGGTGCCCGTCGACTTCGATCAGAAGAAGCGCCGCGGCATCGACCGGAAGGTTCACGTGGCTGAAATCCTCGACTGCGCGGATGGTGAAATTGTCCATCAGTTCGAGGGTGACGGGTACGATGCGGTTGGCGATGATTGCGGAAACCGTCTCCGAAGCCTTGGCCATGTCGTCGAATATCGCCATCATCGCCTTCTTGGCATGCGGCATCGGGATTAACTTGAGGATGATCTTGTTAAAAACGCCCAGAGTTCCTTCCGATCCCACCATCAACCCGCCGAGGTTGTAGCCCGTCACGCACTTTACTGTACGGGCGCCCGCCTTGACCAATTCGCCGTTCACATCGAAAAATTCCAGGCCCATCACGTAATCCCGGGTAACGCCGTAGCGCAGGCCGCGGAGTCCGCCGGCATTTTCGGCAACGTTTCCGCCTATCGTCGAAACGGCCTGGCTTCCCGGGTCGGGGGGATAGAAAAGGCCTTTGGCCTCGACGGTTGCGGCAAATTTCGCCGTTATCACACCGGGTTCGACAACGGCGTATAAGTCGCCCTCGTTGATTTCAACGATCTTGTCGAGGGCGGTGGTGAGGATCACGACGCCGTCTTTTTCCGGGATGGTTCCGCCGCTCAGGTTGGTGCCGGAGCCGCGGACGGTGACGACCAGGCCGTTATCATTACACAATTTGACCGCTTTGCCGAGGGTTTCGCTGTCGGCGGGCCTCAAGACAAGCCCGGGGAGCACCGGGTCGAGCACGGCGGCATCGTAGGAGTAGGAGAGTCGGTCTGCTTCGTGGGAGAAGACGTTTTGCTTTCCCAGGAGCCGTTCGAAGTCTTGGATGATGCTCTTACCGATCATGGCGAAATCCTTTGTGTTGGCGGGTGTTTGCAAATTGGTAATACCGCTGCACGCTGAATGGGGCATTTTTGCAGAGCGGGACCCCGAGATGTGACTGATAATACGGATATATCCCAAGCAAAGTCAAGCCAAAAAATTGTATTACCAATCCAGTTTTTTTCCTTGACTCCCGATTTTGCCTTTGTTAATCAAGGGGCTAACAGCAGAGCAATTATTGGTCTTACCAACTGGAAACTTCCCACTCCCAGTGGGACATTTCGGCGACTTCGCCTCCCCCACGGCGAAGCCGCCTCGGCACTTGGTGCTCGTCGGCGTTCAACTTCTTGCATTCTTTCTTTTCTCTCTATGGAGGTATGATGTCATGACGTGGAAAATGGTTACCGATCCGCTGGGCAACATCGGACTCTCGGCTCTGCTGTCCGCTTTGCCCATCTTCTTCCTGTTCTGGGCGCTCGCGGTCAAACGCATGAAAGGACACTGGGCGGCAATCTGCTCCACGGCAATCGCCGTGGCCGTTGCCATCGTCGGCTACGGCATGCCGGCCAGCCTGGCGCTGCTTTCCACCTTCAACGGGATGCTCTTCGGACTGTGGCCCGTTGCCTGGATCGTCATTACAGCCGTCTTCATCTACAACCTTTCAGTAAAAACCGGTGAATTCGAAATAATCAAAAACTCCCTCGCATCCATTTCCGACGACCGGCGCATGCAGGCCCTCCTGATCGCCTTCTCCTTCGGCGCCTTCCTCGAAGGCGCAGCAGGCTTCGGAACCCCGGTCGCCATTTCGGCCGCCATGCTTGCCGGCCTCGGCTTTTCCCCGATTTACGCCGCAGGCATCTGCCTGCTGGCAAATACCGCTCCCGTTGCCTTCGGCGCCATCGGAATCCCGATCATCGTGGCCGGACAGGTCTCGGGCGTAGACTCCATGGCCATCTCTCAGATGGCCGGCCGTACGCTGCCGTTCCTGAGCGTCATTGTCCCGCTTTACCTGGTCATACTTATGAGCGGCTGGAAGAAGGGCATGGAGGTGTGGCCGGCGGCCCTGGTATCCGGCGGTTCGTTTGCCATAGCGCAGTTCCTGTCGGCAAACTACCTCGGGCCGATGCTCCCGGATATTCTTGCCTCCATAGCATCCATCATCTGCCTCGTGGTCTTCCTGCAGTTCTGGCATCCGAAAGAGAGCTGGAGATTTGCGCACGAAGCGGCTTCCGAGGGCAGAGAGAAGCTCAAGTACACGGGCGGCCAGGTCTTCCGGGCATGGACCCCGTTCATTCTTCTCTCGATCTTCGTTGCCGCCTGGGGCATACAGTCGATCAAAGACGTCCTGGACTACTTCTCTCTTTTCAAGCTGCAGATCCCGGGTCTGCACAACATGGTCCTTCGCGGGGATAAACCCGTTGCGGCCGTATATGCGTTCAACCTGCTGAGCGCCGGCGGCACGGCAATCCTGCTCGCCGGGCTTTTCTCCGTTCCGGTGATGGGCGCATCGGCCCGCACGGCCATGGACGTTGCAGGCCAGACGCTGAAAAGCCTTCGCTGGCCTATTTTCACCATATCGATGATCCTGGGATTTGCTTATATCATGAACTTCTCCGGCATGGCCACTACCTTGGGTCTTGCCTTTGCGGCAACCGGGAAGATCTTCCCCTTCTTCGCACCCTTCCTCGGCTGGCTCGGCGTCTTCATGACCGGTTCCGACACCTCCACCAACGCCCTTTTCGGAAAGCTCCAGGAAGTTACCGCTACCAAGATAGGCGTGGATCCGGTTATAACCGTATCGGCCAATACGTGCGGCGGAGTCTGCGGAAAGATGATTTCGCCCCAGTCGATCGCGGTTGCCACCGCGGCAACCGGCAACGTGGGCAAGGAAGGCGACATCTTCCGCTTCACCCTCAAGCACTCTCTGCTTCTGACCACCTTCATCGCCGTGATGGCCTACCTCCAGGCCTACGTGATCAAATGGATCGTCCCCGTTTACGACAAGGCGGCCACCGTCGCCGCGCCTGCAAAGGCCGCGTTCAATCCGGCAATGGGAGCGACCTGCCTGGCGATAGCCCTGGCGGCGGTTGTTGCGATAACCCTCTCGGCCAGGATCGCGGGGAAAGGAAAACCGTCCATGGCGTAGGTCTATGGCCGGCAACACGGGATCATAACCGCGAAATGCTGAGGTGGTGCGCCAACGGGTGCACCACCTCACGTTTCTTACAGGGAAGGTGAAGATTCATGGAGCAGCCGCAAGGCATCGAACTGTTCAAGCAGAGGGCCCAGACCGTCCAGACGGTGGTTTCCGAGGTCGGGAACATGCAGGAGGCCCTGGATTACGCGATAGAATTGACCAGGAAACAGGGAGGATCGAGCGTCGCCGCACCCGCCATGGGCAAAAGCGCGAACGCGCTGAAGACCCTCTGTAAGAAAAACGGCCTCGATTTGTTTACAAAAGACCTGCGGGAGAAGATGGGAACGATTCACACCGGCCTCACCATGGCCGAATGGGGAATCGCCGAAACCGCAAGCCTCGTTGTCGATTCCGCGTCCGAGGATCTTAGAATCGCCACCATGCTGAGCGAAACCCACGTGGCGATACTTCCGAAATCGCGCATCGTCCTGAATTCGGCGGCCCTGGAACGGGAGATGACCCACAAGTTCGAATCCGGCCCAGGGTACCTGGCCTTCATAAGCGGTGCGAGCCGTACGGCGGATATCGAGCGGGTGCTCGCCATCGGCGTGCACGGGCCGCAGGAACTACACGTCCTGATCCTGGAGGAGGACAGATCATGATAAAGACACCCCATGACCTGAAAACGTACAAGAAAGAACTGAAAGAAGCCCTCCGGAATCAGTTCCTCAGCACGACCCTCGCCCAGTTTGCAGGCGCCTACCCCGTGTCGAGGAAGAATGTCTTCGAAGGAATAGATTTCGACGCCCTCTCAGCGGAAATCGCCCAGGGCAAGGACGCTTCCATCCCCAGGCTCGAAGAACTGCTGGAACAGTTTACCGCGAACGCGGAAAAAGCCGGCGTGGTCGTGCATTTCGCCCGCACGGCGCTGGAAGCCAACGAGATCATCGCCTCCATTGCAAAAGAAAACGGGGTAAAGCGGATCGTCAAGAGCAAGTCGATGACCGCGGAGGAAACCTTTCTCAATCCTCACCTGGAGAGGGAAGGCTTCGAAGTGACCGAAACGGACCTGGGAGAGTGGATCGTCCAGTTGCGGGGCGAAGGGCCGTCGCACATGGTCATGCCCGCCATTCACCTGTCCCGCCGGGAAGTCGCAGGGCTTTTCACAAAAGTAACCGGCGAGACGCAGGACCCGGAAGACATCCAGAAGCTGGTAAAGGTGGCCAGGAGAGAGCTTCGGCAGAAATTTCTCCAGGCCGACATGGGGATCAGCGGTGCCAATTTCGCGATCGCTTCGACCGGGACGATCGGGATGGTTACGAACGAGGGGAACGGGAGGCTCGTCACGACGCTGCCCCGGGTGCACGTCGCCCTGGTGGGCGTGGAAAAGCTCGTTCCCGACCTCCACTCCGCCCTGCGCATCCTGACCGCACTGCCCCGCAACGCCACCGGGCAGCACATCTCCACCTACGTCACATGGATAACCGGGGCGAACGAATGCAAAACGGCCGAAGGCGGGCGCAAAGTGATGCACATCGTCTTCCTGGATAACGGGCGCCTCGCGCTGGCAAAGGATCCGGTCTTTTCCCAGGCGCTGCGGTGCATCCGCTGCGGCGCATGCGCAAACGTCTGCCCCATATATAAACTGGTCGGCGGCCACAGCTTGGGCCATGTCTACATCGGGGCTATCGGGCTCATCCTGACCTACTTCTACCACGGCCGCGAAAACGCGCGCGCCATCGTCAAAAACTGCCTCAACTGCCAGGCGTGCAGAAAGGTCTGTGCGGCGGGCATCGACCTTCCCGGCATGATAAAGGAAGTCTACGGCACCATCCTCAAAGCGGAAGGGAAAAAGCCGCTGCGCAACGTTCTCCTGCAGAAGGTGCTCAAGAACCGGCGTCTTTTCCACTTCATGCTCAGAAGAGCCGTAACCGCCCAGAAGCCTGTAACCGAAGGCGGCTTCATCCGCCACCTTCCGCTCCTTTTCTCGGGCGAACAGGACTTCCGCAGGCTGCCCGCAATCGCGAAAGTCCCTCTCCGGGATATGTGGGACCGTATAAACCCGCGGCTCGAAAACCCCAAATACCGCGTCGCTCTTTTCGGCGGCTGCCTCGTGGACTTCGTCTATCCCGAACAGGCGCAGGCGCTTCTCCAACTCGGCAGACGCCACGGCGTCCAGTTCGAATACCCTATGGACCAGACCTGCTGCGGGCTGCCGGCGCAGATGATGGCCGAAGCCGAAACCGCTAAGGACGTGGCCGTCCAGAACCTCAAGGCCGTCGATCCTTCCGATTACGACTACGTCCTGACCCTGTGCGCTTCCTGCGGCTCGCACCTGAAAGAGAAATATCCGCAGCTCCTGGCCGGCGATCCCGGACTCGGCGTGAAGGCCCGGCAACTGAGCGAAAAGCTCATCGATTTCAGCTCCTTCATGGTGAACGTTCTCGGGGTGGAACCGCAGTATTTCGACAACAAAACGGAAAAGGTCGCCTACCATGCGCCCTGCCACCTGTGCCGAGGGCTCGGCGTGACGGAAGCACCCCGCGAACTGCTCGGGAAAGCTGGATTCGAGTACGTGCCGGCAAAGGACGAGGACGTGTGCTGCGGTTTCGGCGGTTCCTATTCCATCGATTTTCCGGAAATCTCCGCGGAACTCCTGAAACGTAAACTCGATAACGTGGAAGCCACCGGCGCGGACTGCCTGGTGACGGATTGTCCGGGCTGCGTGCTCCAGCTCCGTGGAGGCATGGAAAAGCGGAAGGGAAAGAAAATACGCGTCCGGCATATTGCCGAGTTGGTGGCGGGCAAGGGAAAATAACCTGAGTAATACGGACAGTATGAATAACGGGGGGCGAGCTTTCGCCCCCCCTCCCCCGCACTCCAGCGCATGGCTTCAACCTGAGGATCAGTCAAACCGCGGGGACTTGCGCCCCCGCACCCCCATCGTCCCGCTGCTTGCGCGCGGGACTCACGACTCGGCCCGGCGCAGGGCGAAGCACCCGCGCCGTGGCCTGACGCGCCTACCCGGAC
>JAEZXS010000228.1 GCA_023442755.1 Pseudomonadota bacterium
TGTGTGTCTGTGGCAGACGATACGTTCCAGTCACTTCCGTCCTCTTGGGACAGGATTACAACCCTTTGTCCGACAGAGGCATTGTTACTCAGTTGACACAGGACGGGGGCCTGCATCGATTGAGAAAACGGGGAAACGTATAGCTCTTGGCCGAACGATAGTTCACACCAACCATTTTGGGGCACACAAAGCCATGCCATCAAAGCGACGAATATAGATATCCTTTTCATGTCTACGCCCCTATCTATGGACAAATATTGCCGATCTCGGTTGGCAACGCCAAGATCTGGTCATAAATCACATCTTGAGTCGCGCCATTATTATATGCATATACTCTGTTTATGGCCTCGGTGTGCGTACTAGTCTCGATATCGATATCAGGAGTTGCAGGTTTAGTTCCTGTCTCCGATATCCAAGTCTTGATTATGCCGTTCGATCCGCTTCCAGCTTTATAGTACCACCATAAATAATACGTTACATTGGCTGCTATCGTCTTTTGCCCTAAAGAGCTGGCTATTCCAATTTTATGATTGATGCGGTTGTATGTGATTGAAACAATAGCTGTGGCATTATTGCTGAGGTTAAATATTGCCCCCGTCGCATTGTCTGCCACCAACCTAAAGCGTGTAAATCCATATAATTCGGAGGATGCTGCGATTGTCTTGTACGCATACGTATAGGAGCCAGAGGCTCCAGTAGCCAGATACAGAGACTGCGCCCCGAGCAATGGAGCAGCCGAGTAGGCGGGATTTACCGTTCCATTTGTGACCCACGTCTCGCCATTATCCCACCCAGTCGTAGGAGTCTCGAAATTCTGGCAGACGAGCGCTCCGGCACAATACGACGCCAGGCAGATATTTGTGCTCTTGCTGGCAGACGTTGCCCTGCAATACGTCTCGTCCCCAGCTTGAGCGGCCGTCACCGTGCAAGAGCCTGGGGCAACGGCATGTAGCGCTCCGGATGAGATGGTGCAAATTGCTGAATCGTTCGTGGTAAGCGTCGGGGAAAGCCCCGACGATGCTGAAACAGTAATAGCCTGGTCCGGATCGCCAACCACCATCGTCGACAGTGCACCCAGCGTGAGGGTCTGAGGCGTGCAACCCGCCATCGCCCCCGAGCTGATGCCCAGATATACGGTATTTGCCGACACCAGCCGGCCGATCACATACGTGATGGGACTTGGAGTAGCAGTGGTAAGCGCTCCAGCCGTAGCTGGATATACGATGAGGTCCGACGCGGTCTGCGGCACCGGCAGTGCCCATGATGACTCGTGCATGTAACCGTTGATCATGATGAAACCGGGCGCGTTTTGCGCAATGTCAGCAGCCGCCAGGCCCGCAGGGCTATACCCTTCGATTGTGGTACTGTATGGATAATACTTGAAATCAGCTCCTTGATAGACCAGTTGGCCTCGTGCGATCGCGAGGCCGGCAGTCCCGATTATCGTCTCACCCCGATAATCATGGTCCGGCAGGGTAGCGGGGTCGATAGCAGGTATTCTGACAGTCCCCACAAACTGAGGATTGTTTATTGGCGCGTAGCGGCCGGTGAGCTGCGGCATATTCGGGAGTTCGGAGGCCGGGATGTTCCGCCAAGCTCTTGTCGGGCTTTCCTGCATGAATCCAAATATGGCGTCGTCTGCGACCTGGCTGCCCTCGACGCGGGGATATCCGTCAAAATCTGCCGCATTGGCCAAAGGACCGCACGAAAGAATCACCAAAAGCAGCGCGAATATGAATCTCCTCGTGGACATCGCTTATCCCTCCAGGTTTTGATTGACTATGGCCCTGGCCGCCCGCTTTGCCGCCAGGCGGTCACGCACGATTTGCGGCAGATTTGTCTCGTTAATGCCGCCCGCCTCGATGATGTCCTCGGCGATCCGCGGGAGCAGCAGATCGAGACTGCGGAGAGTCTGCATTGCCTGCTCATGTTGGCTCAGCTGAGGTGGTACGTAGTCAATGGCAACGGGCTTTCCATCCTGGTCGGCCTGGATGACTTTGCCGGCCGCCTGTGCTGCGAGGAGTTGGGCATGTTCTTCCCGTGTTATTTCGACAGCGTCCGCCGGAATTTTCACGGGATCATGAATATTGGAATCGTAAAAACCTAAAGTCGACTTTGAAAAATAAATTTCCACAGTTATCTCCTTAGCATCCCACGGCTATCCATTGTGAGGCGGGTGAGCCACTGCCACAGAATACGCGGTACTGAGCATTACTGATTATGCCGCCGCCTATAAAACCGTTATTGACCAGGCTCGGGGAGTCCCCTGCCATAATCCAGGCCACAAATGCAAGAGCCGAATTTGGGAATGCTACCGGGAAAGAGCCTACAGCTCCGGACGTCGAAGCAGTTATCGAACCCCACTGGATAACGAATCCATTTGGGAGTTTCTGATACCCGGCACCACCATAAGAACTTGTAAAGTCCAGCCAGCCAGCATCCAACTTTCCGCCTGCGCCGCTTTTCGGAACCTTGGAGATCCCAGGTGCGGTTGTGATACCAAGCCACGCAGGGTCGATCAGGCCGTTTACATCGCCCAGGGGGACTTTGCCCGCTGCAGCCACGAGACTAAGTAATGCTTTGGTTACCGCATGCCGGCTCTGGGTGGGGTCGGGCACCTGGAGGCCGGAAGCCCCACCGGAAAAGAGCAACACCCATGCGCCGTCGCCGGCGTTGAGAGTGGAATTGTATTGCAGAACTACGACCCCTCCCGCCGCGATCTCGCCTCCCTGGAGTGCCTGGTGAGCCATGCCATAGATGGGCAGCGCCGGCAGTCCGTCCGGGCTGAATGTTGCCGGACCGGTGTTGTTGTGACCGGCCTTGAAAAGAAGAGACAGCCCGTTTACGAGCGTCGTTATCGCAGGGTTGTAGGCCGCCTCACACGCGTTGACCGCCCCGGTATCGGCCGCGTAGTCGAGGGGGGCGCTGCCATCCGCGTCGCGGCCGTCATGGCGGTGGTTCTGGAGCGCATTGAGGAATTCCGCTTTGAGCATTGTGCCCATTATCCCCTGGCTCGGGTCCCCATTTACAAATATTGTCTTAGGCATGCAGTCTCCTATTCGATTGGAACCATAAGGGGGTTGCCGTTTCCATCGAGCAGCGCATCTCCGGCTCCGTCAAATAGCGGTTCGTTCAGCAGAGACGGATAAACAAAGTAGAGAAAAACCTCGGCCGACTTGATGTCATTCAAAACGGCCTCCAGGTCGGTTGCCGGGATGAACCAGGACAGGCGCTCACCCGCTGCCGACTGGCCGGCCCGAAACAGATACGTGGGCTGGTCGAATACCCGCACCCACCATATATAGATGGAGTCGGGGATGTAGACGGTATCACCGGCCCGGCCCCAGCCGGCCATGATCGGAGGGTAGTCCTCGATCTCGATCTCGTAGCCCATGCCGGCCGCAACCGCTACGAGGTACGGCCGCTTGCTGTCGCCCAGTTCCCGGAGCCTGGCGATGACGCGATCGAAACGCATCTGCAGGGGCCAGTCCGGTCCGGGGTTGGTAGCGCAGACACGCTCCCAGCTTTGGAGCAACTCGTAAGCCTTGTCCGCGAACATTTCCGTCAGGAGGTCTTCGGCGCGGGCCTCGGCACGGTCGAGCGCCCGGCCGTCGACGGCCAGATCGTCCGGATGTGCCCCGCCGATCTCCACGGGGAAGAGGAGCTGCAGGACCTCTGCGTTACCCGACATCGATCACTCCCGGGCGGATGAGCCCATAATCGGCGGCGGAGACGTTGGCTGCCGGCGTCGTGATCTCGACGTCCTCGGCCCCGTTTGCCACGGCAAGGTTGACGAGCTGCGCCCTGACCAAATCCTGCATGGGCAGGAGGCCGGACATATAATTGGCGATGTCCTCGGCGATCTGCGTGCGGTCCGGGGCGGTGCCGGTCACCGTCATCGTCACGTCCTGGGTGACTCTGGTCGGGGCCAGGACGCGCAAGTACTTCACCGCGGTCGGGCAGATACCCACGATGTACGCCCTGGTCGCGGCCAAAAGATCGGCTGACGGGATTTCCGACCCGGTCGTGTCCGGATCGGCGAGGATGATCACGTCGACCGTCCCAAGCCCCTGGCCGAGGGGAACGGAGATCGCCTGCCGGACGTCGGCAATGTCAAGCGCCCATTTGACGTAATCGTACTGATTGCCTCCGGCCGGAGGGCGTCGGATGTAGGCAAGCAGGCGGGCAAGCAGGTTAGGATCGTCCTCGCCGGGCTTGCGCGGCAGGCCGCGCACCCAGGCGTGGTGTTCCATTTGTTCGCTGTCGGCGGTGTCCGGGAAAATCTGATTGGCTATCCACTCCTGATAGCGGTAGAGCCCCCACATCGTCGAGGCGTAGCCGGCCGCTTTCATGTAGGCCAGGGTGCCCTTCGCCGTGTCCACGCCAGGAAGGATATTCCGGAAGTCGGTCAGGATTTCATTAAGGATCTCGTCATATGTTTTCCGGAACGGATTCGTTGCCATCAGGCCACCTCTTTAAACAGCTCGAACGTGACGGTATTCCCGCCCGGGTCCGTCACTTCGACCAGGAGCTTGCATCGGTAAAGGCTTTCAGACTTGTTGATTTCCGTTGCCACGTCGATTTTCGATGCCCGGCCCGAGTCGATGATCCAGGCAAGGGCATCCTCGGCATAGCTTTGGGCAAGGAGTGCGTTGCGCTCCGTGTTTTTTGCCCTGACCAGGCGACGCATCCCGAAGTCGCGATCTTGGAAAAACGATCCGCGCTCGGTCATGATGCTGAGATATACGTTGTTCATGAGGCTGCTCACGGCCTCATGGCTCATACTCCCCGTTGATCCGACGATCGTTATAGCAAAGTCTGTCGCCATCTTTACCCTTAGTGCGAGTGGTGGTTCGTATTTCCGGTGCCGTCGATGATTGACCCGGTCGCCTCGATATTGCCGTCGACGTGGATGTTTGCCGCGAAAGTCACGGTCGGAGTCTGCCCGGCCGTGTAGCCTTCCATAGTCACGGCATCGGTTTTCAGGTGAACTAAGGGCGCTTCGGTGATCACCTTGCCGCCGCTCTTGACGTGGATTTCCTTGCCGTGCTTTAGGTGGACAACGTCGCCCTCATCCGTATAGAGGCAGACCTCGCCGGGCTTGAGTCCGACCCGGTAGCGCCGATCGTCCGAGGCGATCATGACTATGTGGTTGCCTTCGTTGATGATGATCCCTTCTGCGCCGGCAAGCGGACAGGAAGAGAAGCCATAATGTTGGAAAAATTCCCTGTCCTCAAAGGACTCATTTGCCCGTCCGGAAGCGCCGAAGCGCTTGATTGCGCCCTCTGCCATCGACGTTATGATGCCGCGTATCAGACCCATCTTTATTCCTTGCCGGCCTGAAGCTCTTTTTCAAGCTCCTCTGTCTTTGCTGCCTGGCCTTTCTGATAGGGCATCCACTCGCAATAATGGCCGCCGCCAGGCTGCGGATTTCCTTCCTGGAGCAGCAATACCGATGTCCTTTCGTGCCGCCGCCCATTTGCATCGAAAACGACCAGGTTGACGCACGAATCCGACCAAACGCAGGTTATGATCGCCGCCAGAGGCTGATCGCCGTTCCTGACCATTGCGCCGTCGATATCGGCATTGCCGGTCCTGTAATGAACCACTCTTCCGACTGTCGGTTTAATCATGAGCTTTCTCCTTCCGATCACAATTCCCACTTTTGCCCCGAAAAGCTCCTCCGACTCGCCGCCGATCGATTCTCTTCCTGGAGGCTTTTTGGACCACAATTCCCACTTTGCCTATCTCACCAGCCCGGGCAGGCCGAGCTTGAGGCTCGTAAATTTGCCCTGGCGCCCCAATTCGAACGCCCTGGCATAGATCAGGTACACCCCGTCCAGGCCGGCCACTATGTCCTTGACCTGGCACAATTCGTTTATGGTCCACACCTTCCCGTTTTGGGTGTGGCCCGGAAGGCGATACGAAAGGTGAAACCCTTCCGCCTTCTGCTTTTCCACGAGCAGTCTGGCGTACATCTCCGGGGAAAATTCGTCGTTGTTGTCCAGGGCGACGAATGGTTTGTAAAATGGGACCTCCGGGTCCTCGACAACTGCCCCCGTGTTGATCTGCGCAGGTCCGGCATCCTCGTTTCTGCCCTGGCGCTGCCCTACCACAGTGACCTTGCTGTAACGTCGGGAGAGGTCATCACAGAACTCGCTCTCGATGGCATTGGTGGGTCTCTGTACGTCTTTTTTCGTGACGTTTATGGCAAACAGGGGTTCGCCTTTGGCTTTCGGCCGGCCGAATACAAACGTGCCGTCCGGGAGGGCATAGAAAAGGAGCCCACGGGAAAGGGCATACTTTCTAAGGACCTCGAACACGGTCCACCCGGGTTCGATCTGGGCGAACTTGTGGGGCTTCTGCCCGAGGCCGGCGAGGGACTTGCCGACACCCTTGCGGGCGTTGTGCCCGGATTTCCCGGCAAGGGTTCCGATCACGTCCTCTTCGTAGATGATGGCCTCTCGGTTGATAAAAGGGATTTTCCGAAGCAGCAGCTCCGCCAGCTCGGAGAGGGATTTGCCCTTCACGGTAATGAATTCTTCGCAATAGGAGTCCACGACCAGGCCCATCAGGTCGCGCCCCTCGGCCCGCAGGGAAACGCCCTCTTTCCGTACGCTCCGGACCACCTTGTCGATGATCCCGGTCAGAACCAGTTCGTCGTTTATCCGCAGCTCGCACCGCTGGCCGCGCTTGATGCGGGTGTTCGGGTTGCTGAACTCGAACGAGAACGCATCATCGGCCGTGAAAATGTCTGCCTCGCACCGATAGCCGAGGAAGTTTTCGACTTTTTGAGAATCGACTATGAGGGCGATTTTATCGGGCATAGATGGCCACCTTTCCGCTTGCCCGGTTCGGGTTCCGGAGCTTTGGGTTGATGGCTATTAGCCGCTCTGCCGCGTGATAATCGAGCCCGTACTTGAGGCACACCAGGTGCAGTGGCATTGGGTTGTCCAGCTCCACGGTGATGATTTTCTCGCGCTCGAGCTTTACGGATGCGACATGACTTTCGAGGTCAAACGCAAGGGCCTTGAGGCCCTCTAGGACGCCGGTTCCTGCGGATGCGACGTCATATGCCCTGGCATAGTCGATCGCGCCCTGGATGGCGCTACGGACGTCAAAAAGGGTCTTTTCCAGCTCACCTACGGTCATAATGGGTGCGGCATCGACCGGAGTGTAGTTGCCCAGGGCGTCGAAGGTCTGAATCCCCTCTGCGTTTTTCTGAGCGATCCAGGTCTCCTGATCGTCCTGGTAGATCGATGCGGTCTCGTAGGCAAGGTGCGCAGCCGATACCACCTGGACAGCCCCGGACACGATGGATGCGGCCTCGGTGGCCGCGACACCTGTCCCGAAATATACCGTTCCTCCGCCGTCCGGGACCGAGGCCGCGGATCCTGAAAAGGAAGCGGAAAGAAGGGACAAACTCCCGGAAAGGCTGTTGCAAAACCGCGTCGGAGCCGACTGCATCGTGTCATAGAGTCTTGCGTACCGCTCGGAGCACCTGGCAGAGGACTGCACCAGGCGGCTTGGGAGATCCATTCCGTAGTTTACGGCCGCGACCAGGCTGTTTGCCGGATTTGCGATCACGTTTATCGTGGCGTCCAGGGCCATCGTGCAGCGTTCGATCCCGGCCATGAACCGTTTCACGGGTGCGGTAAACTGCCGGGTGAACGCGCTGATCCGCGTCTGCACCGACACGATCGCGGCGGTGATTACGCCGAAATAGCTGGTTTCCATTGCGGCCCGGATATTGCGATAGGGTATGGCCCGAATATCACCGGATGGCATCTGCTGGACAAATTCGATGTCGATCTCTGCATGCCGGATGCGGTCATCCTGGCGCACATTAACGGAGCAGATGCGGCCTTTGGTAGGGCCATAAGTGGGATGGACGAATTCGAAAAGTTCCTGTGACCGCAGGTGGTTCAGCAGAGCGACATGGGCGTCATAGGTATTGTGGGCGGCGAAATCGTCCCAGAAATAACAACGCCAGCGCGACCGGCGCGACCGCTGCCCCATATCCTCGGTATCGGCGCCGTCGCGGTAAGGGTATTCGTACTCGGCAATGGCTTTTGTCCATCCGTCGTTTATTTCCTGGATCTCGAGTGCGATTCCGTCAATTTTCGCGTCGTATAGGTCAGATGCCATGCCGATTCCTAGTTGCTCATGTTGCCCATCAGTTCACCGCGGTTGAGATCAATGCGCGCCGTGGTGTTGAGGTCCGAAGTCTGCGTGGTGACGCGCCGATCCGGGTCGATATGGATACTGATCCTCACGTCGTTTTTGATTTCCGCCTGCTGTTGCCGGGCGAATTCCCGCCAACTTTCGGCTCCGCCAAGAACGGCCCTGGTACCGCTGTATAGATTCAGCAGGTCGTGGTGCATGCCCGATACGGCATCGTCAACTACATATCCATAGCCGAGCAGGGCTGCCGCTTTCCCGATAGCCGATCCGATTCCCCCTGTCCCACGTGCAGCGGCAGAGGGTGCGCCGCCAGGTCCGCCAGTGGCCACGGGCCTGCCATTGGCATCGTATAAAACCGGCCCGGAACCGGTCCCAGTGCCTTTGGGCTGTGTAGTGGGCACATTGGAGCCCCCGCCAAGAGCCAGGCTTGAGGGCATATTGACCACGTAAACCGGCACAACGCCGGCAGCCATCTGGAGGGCCTTGCCTTCGACAACTCCGGCCGCTGTCGATCCCAACGCCCGAAAAACCTTCCTGGCGCTCAGACCGGCTTTTGCCAACCTGAAAGCCCCATATCCGGCAATGCCGACCGCTGCCGCTCCGATACCGATGTTGAAGCCGGCGGTAATCTTCTTGTTGGCCTCCGCGAATGTATTGATCGCGTCCGCAGCATCATTTCCGGCATTCGCGATTGCTCTGAGCGTTCCGAGCATGGGATCGAACACATTGGCCAGGGTCGACTGCCATGTGCCCTGCATACCTTCCAGCGTAGCTTTCAGGCCGCCCATGCGCATGTTGATCTTCTCTTCGAGGGGCAGGGATTCCGTCGCATTTTTCAGGACGTATTCGTATGAACCGATTCCGGTGTCCATCAGGGCGGCGGCGGGCGGCATGCCTTCCATGCCCCATATCTTCACCAGCGCCTCGGTGCGTTCCTTGGGAGAGAGGGCCTTGAGCTGGGCAAGCTCTCTGTTCTTCTTGAGCTTGTCGAGCATTTGTTTTCGCTCTTTACCCTTGAGCCCCATTAAGTCAGTGATGGCGGTGCCCTGTTGTTCTTCAGCCATCCCGCCGATCTTTTCGCGCATTTCCTGGATTATTTCAGACAGGTTCTTGAGATTTCCGCGCTCGTCAAACCCTTCGTAGAATCTTAAATTGAGGACCTTGATCCAATCCTCTCCGGAGCGGAATGCGCCGGTCAGCCGGACGATAAAATCCTTCAGCCCGGTACCGGCTACCGACCCTCTTAAGCCATGCTCGGCCAGGACCCCCATGCCGATCAGGGTATCCTTCCATCCGAGCCCCTGCTGCCCGGCAGGCGGGGCCGCGTATTTCATCCCCTCCATCAATTCGAGCACGTTCGTGTTAGACGAGGTCACAAGCCGCTGCATCCAGTCCGCCAGTTCGCCGAACTGAGGACCCCTGAGTTTGAATGGTATTGCGATGTCCGTCATCGCGTGGGCCACCATTTCCGGGGCTTCCTTCGTAATGGTGGCGAGCGCCATCGTGGCGGCCACGGCTCCCTTCGGACCGATGATGCTTTCCATTTCCTTGATCGGTTTGACCAGGACGTTTGTGACCTTCAGGACGTCGGTGGTTCCGCCGATGGCCCACTTTTGAATGCCATAGGCATTATCCCGGACCTGTTTCAATTTATCCGAGAGCACTCCGGCGTCGTCTCCGGCCTTCTGCAGGGTCATCCGGACGTCGATCATGGCCTCCTGCACGTCCGCGGCCGCACTCACTCCTGGCTTGAGCTTGTCGAAGAGGTACTTTTCGGAGGCCAGGGCCTTGAAGCCGGCCCTGGCGTGGGAAACCATGTCATCGAAGTCCTTTTTGACCTGTTTTCCCGCATCGCCCAGGCGCAGCACGCGCTTTTCCAGTCCCAGCACTATCGACGAGGCCGCGTCGATTGCCGTGAATGTCATTGCTAGTTTCATTGCTGCGCTGGACATGGGCTTATTACCTTTTCACCACGTATTTCTTGGGCTTGGGTTTCGGGGGCCGGGTCATCTCTTCGTGGGCTTCGAGATAATCCAGAGCTTCCCAGACCGGCATCTTAAGAACCGCTTCCATCGGAAAGTGCAGTTTCAGGAGCGACAGGGCCAGCCTCCTCGCCTGTTTGATCCGTTCTCGCGGAGTCGGCTCCGGCTCCTTCCTCCTGTTGCTCCTGGAGGGAATCGCGAAACGATATGATGCGTTTCAGCAGCCTCGCTTTGGCCTCGTTGATTTCACCGAGGTCATCATCATACATGGCCAATACGTCATCGCTCTTGACCGGACTGATGTCCCCGATGCTCAGAATCTGCTTGGCGGTAAGGCATGCGCCGAAGTAATGCGAGTTGTCCAGCTTGTCAGCATCCTGTTCCTGGACTACCTCGATCGTGTCTTTGACCAGACCGAGCCTGATCTCATAGTCCCGATGGAATTTGCCGTCTCTCTCGATTCCTATGGGAAGCGTTCCTTTTTCCGTTCTCATGGCTACTCCTCGCTCCTTCGGTTGGCCATGAAGTCGATTGTCTTCTTGGCCTCCTTGTCGCCATCATACGTTGTCTTACCTATCTTCAGGGTAGACACCCCCGTATAGGTAATACGTTTCCCGTTCTGATAGTCGATCGTAAGGGTGCCATCGTCCACCTGGTCGAAATCGAACTCAGGCTTATCGGCGGGGACCACATAATCGACGCTAACGGAGTACCTCTTCGTGACCTTCACTTTGCCGGTCTTGTTCATGAGATGGACCGGCTTGGCCCTTTCGATTTCCCCTTCTTCAACCGAGGAGAAATCGTCAATGCTCATCCCGTTGATCTCAAGTAGCACCTGGGACACATATTCATCAGCCATCTGGCCCTCCGGTTCAGGCGAAATCTTCATTCTTCAGGAATCAAGATTTCGCCGTTTGGTTACAGCAACAGATCGATCCGGCCGGCGAACACATGCATGCCGTTAACCACGTCGGCCGGAATTTTGGCATCACAGCGATTCGGATCCTGGGTGTCACGTTCGACTAGCAATCCGTCCTTGTTCGCGTCGACCTCCTCGATAATTTCGAGTTCTTCGAGCTTTATGAGGACGTCCAGCAGTTCCGAGCGCACCTTCTTCGGGGTTTTCGAGCTGAGTTTTTCCCGGGGGAATCTGAGCGAAATGCGCTCGCGGCACGCCTTGCGCACGTAGTCGAGCGTTCGGATCGTGGTGAGGTCGAGCAAGCTGATATCATCGATCCCCTGCGGATCGTGGACATACGTGCTGATCGCCCGAACGATCTGGACCTTTTCCCCGGGGCCTACTTCCAACGGCGTAACGCCGTTATAAAGCAGGCTTTCCTGCTCGGTGCGGCCGAGGCGGTCGGCTGTTGCCGGCGCATGAATCCCCTTGAGTTCAAGGGTATTCAGAGGCCGCGCAGGATCCTCTTCAGACGCTACGACGGCCGCATAGGCCGCCGCCACCTCATAAGGCAAGCTCCGGGTTCCGCGCAGGTACGGCGCGCCGATCCGACCGGCATTAACCTGGCCGGCGAGGGTGCTTGCTGCGGCAAAAAGCCCGGTGGTTGCGTAGATACCGATGCAGCCACGCTGTTCGAGCGGCCCGGAGACATTATCCAGGTGGTCGCGCACACTCACCAACGGCGTTTGCGTGTTATACGGCGTAACCACGCTCGTATAATCCGCAGGAAAGATCGCCGAAAGAGCGCCTTCCACGTCCGGATCGACGGCCCCGTTTGCCATCGCGACAACGGCGGCAGCGACGCCGGCAGCGGTTACTTCGGCAGAGAGCGGGATCTGGTTTCCCAGCGTCCCCTTGTGTTTGGCCGTGAGGGTAATCACCCCATTCAGAGCTGCGGCAGTTACGGGGAGGTCGGCATACTTGCCGACCTCCGTGTTGAGTGCGGCAGCGATATCGGTTGCCGCATCTCCGCTCTCGATCCCCACGGAAATCATCCTGTTGCCGATGTAGAGATCGATCTCGCCGGAGCTGGTTGCCGGGCCGGTGATCGTCACGGTGCCCGTCGCCGCGACCGGGGCGTTAGTCGCATCGGCCAGGGCCACCACGCTCAGATCAAGGTAGGGATATGCCTTGATCGCGGCCCGCACCATGAGATGAGCCACGGATCCGGCGCCAAAATATGCCGCGGCCTCGGCGTCGCTGAATACCTGCGTCGGAACGAGTTCGGCGACTGTTCCGGAGGCCAGCTTCTGCGCGATGATCAGCACCCGCTGGGCATTGGCCGGGAGCGTCCGGACAGCCAGTTTGGTATTGAACTCGAAATACTTGCCCGGCTTGCGAATGCTTGCCGGGATCTGGTCGAAAGTGATGTTAGGAGACGCCATCGGTCACCTCCTGTTTGGCCTTACCGGTTTTCTGCGCGCCGGCCTGCACCTGGATCAGAGACCCTTCCGCGACCAGGCGGCGGTAATACGTGGTGTCGGGCACATCGGACGGCTCGGTATCCGTGATGTATTCCCTGGGCTTCCCCTCTTTGGGGCACCTGGTGCCCGGGGCGGATATGACTCTCATATCAATCCTCCTGGCCCGGGAACGTCACCAAGTCGGATGCGTCCGCCGTGTCGTCTCCGGGTTTGAGATAGTAGTCGAGCGCCACGCTCAGCATGGCGTCCAGGGCCTCTTCGCCCATCTTTTCGATGTAGGTTGACGTTTCCACTTCCAGCTCGAAGACGATCAGACCGGAGTCTTTAAGCTCTTCCGTTGTCACATTGCGCCAGCTTCGCGGCTTGATCGGATCGATGCCTAGCCCGAGATCCTGGAGCAGCAGAAGCTGCACGCAGCCGGCCAAAATCGGATAAATACCATCCCGCCGATGTCTCTCGTCCGTCAGGTTCTTGAACACGATGTCGACGTAGATCGTGAGATCCTGCCGATATTTAGACATCGTGATTTTGGAGAATTTTCCTTCATCGGTCGAAACGTACACGGCCGGCTGCGGGATGCCCTCGATGCCCTTCTGGACATCGATCTTTTTCGCCCTGTCCAGCTTGCCCTGGAGCAGCGTGACGATTGCGTCTTCGATTTGCGCTATGGTGGCTGCCATCAGAAATTCCCCAAATTATCGCGGCTGAACACCCGGCCGCTCGTAGGCGTCGAAACGGCACCACCCGAGGACGGGATGTCCCCGGCCGAAGCGGTGCCGGTACCTCCGACCCCCAAAGCAATCGTCCCGGCCTGGATGGCTCCGAGCAGCTTAATCGCGTTCGCGTGGCCATCCTTAATGGCTTCCGGGACTGCAAGCTTGGACCTGTTTTTATAGAGCCGGTACAAGGCGATGTCCGCCGCCAGATTTTTCAGCAGCGGAGGCACGGGAGACATGGGAAGGTCGTATTTCCCGCGCAGGTAGCCGTTTATCAGCTCATCCGCGTAGCCGATCGCCGCGTCGATCTTCGCCTGGTCGATCACGCCGGCGTCGGAATCGTCGGTTAGTTCGACCAAATCGGATTCCGGGGCCATGCCCCGGATATCTGTCAGGGTGCAGTAAGTCATCTCACTCATCCTCGGGCGGAGGGTCGGAGGCATTGTCACCGCTCGCGGCAAGGGCCACATTGCTCCCGAGCTTGGCCGCTTCCTCTTCTGCGAGAGTGATTTTTGCCCCAACCTCATACAGTTTGGCGGACTTAGCCTTGCCGCCGCTGTGCTTTATGGGCGTGTGCTGCACAATGTAGTCGGACATGGGCTCTCCTTTAGCCTACGGCGTCCTGGATGAAGTAACCGAGGTCGCTCGCGATGATGTGCTCGTCGCTGTTCCAGGCCACCTTGAAGAAGTGCGCCCCTTTTACGCCGCGTTTACCGTCGAAATCGCGGTAGGTTGCGCGAAGGGCCTCGACGAAAGTGACGCCGAAAGTGACCGCCTTGACCGTGGGCTTGGGGACTACGTGCAGCGCGGCAATGTGCTTGCCCCAGAGGCGGGCATATGTGGGAGCCTGGCCCGGCTTCGCGGAATTGTATCTGGACCTTCCGATCAGCCAGTTTTCGACCTCGAAAAGCCCTCTCACTTCGTCGATAGTCGCCAGCCCGCCGGGCGATCCCTGGTAACGAGAGCTGCCCTTAACCGCGTCGAGCACTTCGGGAAGCTTGCGGAAGACGCGCCAAACATCGACGCCCATAACGATGGTATTGGCTCTGAGAAAGCAGCCCTCGATGGCTGCTTCGAGGTCGCCGATGGGATCGTCGGCACTACCACCCCACTGAGCATTGCCGGCGAGCTGCACCTTGTTGCCGACCGGGTAGCTCGCGGCGTTGAAGGCCTTGTTCACGACGCGCATTTCCTGGGCGACATCGAGGCCGCCATTCAGGAAATCGTTCGTGTCGATTTCGGGCTGGAGCGGGTTATCCGCATTATCGATTGACTCCTGGGCAAGCCAGTCGCTCAGGGCATGGTCCGTCACCGAGTAATTGTCGGTGGTTACACCCCAGTCGATCTCGTTCGGCATCGCCGTAGGACCGACAGCGTCGTTCGGCAGAAATATGCGTCAGCTTTGTTGTAGACAAAGAACATATCCGACCGCTTGCCCACTTTCACTATGGGCAGGATGAACGGCCAGATCATTGCTTCATTGCGGTATTTGACCGACATATTGGTCAAAACCGCGTCGCGATGAAGCGCATTAGGTCCAGGCATTTGTTTGCTCCTTTTGAGTTTGCGCTGTTACAGGCTCAGCACGTATTCGACGAAAAAGACCGCTTTGCCGGCTGTAAGCTTGTGGGTAGCCACGGTCACAATCAGCTCGCGGGCGGCTGACAGCTTGATCATCTTTGCCGCCGTCCCATCCGGCTTGCACTCAAAAATACCGGCGAGGGTGTCGGCATCGACTGCGGCCAGCAGGTCCGCCGCGCCTTCGGCCTTGAGGGCGATGGTTCCGTCGTTGCCTTCGGAAACGAAAGCGGTGATGATGTCGCCCCAGGCTCGAGTAATGATTGCGTTGTCCGGAAGCGTTACACCGAGGCCGTGATCGCCGACGGCCACATCGGCACCGCCCGTGTCGAAGATCGCGGTTGCGACCTGCTTGAAGGACTGGCCGTTTACCGCTGCCGGAAACCCGATCAGGTGCGGCACAATAAAGGCCGGGATAAGGTCTGCTGCCACGCCCGAGGCCATAGCCACGCCGACCGCATGCTGCCCCAGGGTTGCCGCGACGCCCTTCCCGTTGGCATCCGAAGTTATCAGGCCGCCCCTGGTGACCGGCCCGCCGAGCTTCAGCCAGCTAATGCCGTCGAGCATTACGGGCACTTCCTGGCCGGCTGCGGTTGTGACGTCCTGGAAAATGCCTAACAGGCCGTCTGTCGCGGCGGCGGCAACCGCCAACGTGTCGTCATCGGCCCCAAACTTTGCGATGACGAACTGCGTCCCGATTGCGGCGGCACACTTTGCCGATTTTACAAGTCCTGTTGATGCGCCCAACATTTGTCCCTCCAGACCGCGCGATTAGCGGTTTTTGAAAAGTTCCGGCTTCTGTTCGGAGACCGCCAGGGCCGCTTCGCGATAGGTGGCGCCCTGGTGCTTTTCCATATAGTTGGCGATCTCTTTTTCCGGATCGCCGTCCTTGCCCGGATCGTTGTCCTTACCGGCTACCTCGCCGAATTCGATGATCTTCGGCTGGCAGGCGAGGAAGTCCTTGAGCGACTGCACCGCCGTCGCCTTCTTCTCTCCGAATTCGATCGTTCCGCCCTCGATCCCGGCCGCGAAATCGAGCAGGGCAACCGCATGGTCTCTCTGCGCGGCGAGCATTTTTCCGGTTTTCACCAGGCCCTCAACAAACGCGAGATGCCCGGCACGCTGCACGGAAAGTTCCTTTTCCCTTACGCCGGCTTCCCGCTCGGCAAATTTTGCTTCCCTGGCCTTCAGAGCCGCCTCTCTTGTTTCCAGTTCTTTGAGATCCATTGTGGATTTCCCCTCCGTTGTTGCGGCGCCCTGGCCGCGGTTCTGTTCGGAATATGCCGGCATCGCCATTTCCTCCGGCGTGCGGGCGCTTGTTTCCAGATCCTCGATGCTGTAGCTTGGCAGAACCTTGTCCGCTTCTTCCGTGCCCCATTTCGATATGACGAATTCCCGAAGCCCGCGGAACAGCCTGGCCACGATGCCGTCTTCCCAATCCCCGAACTCGATCACCCCTTCATCGGAGCCGGCAAACGCCACGGGCTTTAACCCCTTGACCGCGGGCGGCATGGCTCCCAAAAAACCCACGTGGCGAAGGTAATAGACACCGGGTGACGGGTTTTGCGGGGAGTCAGGCAGGTAGAAGCTGGCGGAGACCTTTTTGAATTTCCCCTGCTTCACCAGCTCGGCAAACGATGCGTCCACCTGGTCAGGAGACGCCAAAAGACTCGATTCCGCAAAAGATAGCCCCTTGATCCAACCGTATGCAGGGGCGTCTTCTTTGGGATGCCCGACAACGATCGGGGCCTCGTGGAGCTGCGGATTGTAGGCTTTCGCGGAGGCCTCCAGGTCGGCCGCCGAAAAGTCGATCGTCTTACCGTTGCTGGCCGTTTGTTTGCCGGCCTTAAAAATTTCGATGGTTTTCATGCTGCCCTCCTCAAATAGTCTTCAGCAATTTCTAGTATCCGCGTCCGCTGCCGCGGACCAACCCCGAGAAAGCGCCTGGACGGGATCTTCGATCCTGGGTGGCGAACCGATTTGAAGGGGTGCGCAGCACCCGGCCAGGAGAGCGCCTTTTTGTTCCTGGGCTTGATGACATGAGGCTTTGTCTTGCCTCCAAAGTAATGGATCGGGCCGTATATCCTGTCCGTTCCCCAGCGCACCCCGGACCCATCGGCCTGGTAGCGGATGGTGTCCTGGAGCATGCCGGATCTGCGCAAAATCCGGCGCGCTCCGGTAAAGGAACGCTTGCTGCGAGCCTTGCCCCAGACCGTCGAACCCTTTAATTTCGGCCAAGGCGTTCCCGTCGCGGGGTCTCGCTGGGCAGGAAAAATCACGTGCCGCGTCTCGGACACCATTTCCTCGCCAACGTTCCGATAGAACGGACCGAGGTTGCGCAGGAGGATCCGCATCGTATTGAGCTTGGTGCGGATTTCCCTGTCGTCTACGGTTACGAGGATCTCAGCAGGCATTGACACGCGCCCCACATGTTGCTAAAGTCACAATTGGCAGGCGCCGGCTGGGCCGTACCCCTAAAGCCGGTTGCCGGGCGAGGTGGCTTGTGCGGGAGACCATACTCTCTATTCCCGCCCATAAACCATCCGCCCCTGGCGAAGCCGCTTCGCGCCCGATACTTCACCCCGAAACAAGTCCTGGCTTACCCAAAATCCATCCTGAAACTCGGCCCACAGTCCAAGAGTCTTCTTTTTCTCGACCTGGACCATCTTCACGTAGCGCCGCCGCACGGCTACCCTGCCGGAGACTTCGTTTCTGGCGAAATTGACCCATATCTCATACGGGTCCTCGATGAGTTCCTGGATAAACGGGAAATAGGCCTCCCGGCCATCCCAGCGGCTTGCCTTCTCCGCGATATGATCCGTGATTGCCTGGTTCACGTTCACGATCTCGCCGGTCGGGTCTTTCAGGAAAACGGAATCTCCACCGACCGCCTTCCGGAACACTTCCTTGAGCGCCGGGACATCCCCTGCCTTCACTCGCGGTCCAAGGGCGGCCTTTACCGCATCTATGGGGACACTTGGCCGGCCATACTTTTCCGGCCCCCAGGGCACCAGGTCCACCCACTTGCCTTCTGACTCCATGAGTTTCTTTGCCTGGTTCTGCCCCCAGGCGGCGGCCCCGACGTTGTAATCCCAGCCCGGGTCTATCCCGACGGGCGCTCCCGTTTTCGAATCGATCGGCGAGTAGGGAGCCTGGTCCGGGCCTTTCTTGCCCATCCTCTCAAGATCCCGCTCGGACCGAGCGTGCGCACTGCACTTTCACCGCCAGCCGTTAGGGGGATAATGCGTCGCCCACCACGGATCGTCCGCCGGAAGCACCGTTCCGGCCCAGGCCAGATGCCAGGGCCGCGGACGCTCGCTGGTTGTCCGGATGTATTCCCAATATGGGCGGTAGGCGAGCACGTCCGGGTCGGTCATTTGCTTGTAGCGGCCGGCCTGGTACGACGTCCGGACGTTGGTATCGTATATGATTTCGGAGCGCCAGCTCCGGCTGCCGTTGTAGCTCCAACCGTGGGTCGCCACGATCTTGTCGAAGTCTTTGCGAAACTCTTCCAGGGTGGTGCCCTGGCTTATCGCCTTGTCCACTGCCGATCGGAAATCGGACAAAACGCCGTCCCGGTTCGCGCCGGCCACCATGAAGCCCTTCGCGTGCTGATCCCGCATGAGGTCATCCCATCGGTTCGTCGGGATGTTCACCTTGTCGCGGAAAAAGTCGATCTGCTCCTGGAAGGGCAGGTTGAGGGCCGGGTTAATCGCCATTGGTCACCTCATACCGTCCGAGCAGCTCCGCCGCGGTCATTGCCTGTTCCATGAGCGCTCCGAGGTCGGCAGGGTCCATCGTCGAGTAAAGGTCCAAGAGGCCATCCCGGATCTCTTCCAAACTTTTGGCGTTCATGACCAACTCCCGGAGGGGGGTGATCAAGTCGTCCATCATCGGAAGCGATTCGGTTCCAAGCCGATCGATTTGAGCGTCGACGTCATCCGGATCGCCCTCGGCAAACGATCCGCAGTGCGGGCATCTTTCCGTGAACTCAGGAGGCGCTTCTTTTGGAGATGGGTTAGGAGGCAGTGCGGATGTGGCTTTCTTCTTCCATTTGCCGCCATAGGTTTCGTTGATGTATGCCTCGTCGGGTTCGAACCCCATATCGACCAAGACCTTGTCCGTATCGGCCTGGGCCTTGAGGTCTTTCTCCGGCTCGGTGCGCCGCCATATCTTGGGGTACTGGCGCAGCCGTCCGGAAAGCGGCGAAGGGAAATTATAGTCAATCAACCAGCGAACCACGGTTCGGTTGATCGTCTCGCAAATCGAGTCGCCATCGGATTTCAGGATATCCTGCCGCACCTGGTCAAGCACCTGAGCCATCCCCTCGGACCCCATCCCGGATGCGCCCATTTCGGAATAGAGCGGGGTGCCCAGGATCGATTTCGCGATGGCGCGGTCCATGTAGTTCACGAGATCGGAATAGCAATTGATCGTTCCGGCGCGTTTGGCCTCAATGAACTCAATCATCTGGTTTTGCGGGATTACTATTCCCGTTTCCTGCTGGATCGCCGCGCATGCTTTCAGCAACTTCTGTTGCTCGGTCTCCGATGTGCCGGGAGGAAATTTGCCCAATGGCGTGGGTGACCCGAATTTCTCGCAAAACATCAGCCAAAATTTGATGTCGTTCTTTTTGAAAAATACCGGCCAATACAATTGGTGGCCCAACCCTAATCCGAATGGGTTCCAGTCGAATCCACCAAAAGTCCAGGTGACGAACTTACGCGGCGGGACAGGTTCGCCATCGAAGCTGTTCTGGATGGTCAGGAGCCTCAAGTCGCCGGCCATATCGAAATTGAAACGGCTGGGGCGGCGGGCGCGAAATTCTTTTATCCAGGTCTGCCCTTCCGATGCGTCCCACATGACTTCTGCAGGTTTGTACCCGCACACTACGGCATGCATGAGGTTGCCGGTGAGCCTGTCGAAGTTCACCTCCCGGAAGACCTTTTCCACAAATTCGGCTTCCGCTTTATGCTCCGCAGACTCGGTTGCGGGGTCCACCTGCCATTCGCACGCCTGCAGGGCGAGGGATCTTATTTGCAGTTGGGATGAGACTTCCCAATCCCGGAGCAGTTCCTCATAGATTCTCACGCCTTTGCCACGGCCCTCCAGACGGATCACCGCGTCCGGGTTCTCCATCCTGGTAATCCAGCCGTTGAAAAGGTCCATGTCCTTTTCGGCGGTAGCAATTTCCTGCAGAGGCGGTTTCTTGCTGGTCTCGTCGGCCATCAGAAATTCTCCATACCGGCGCTGGTTCGGATTACCCCGGTTGAGGCATAACCAATGAAACCGCCCGCCTGGATCATGCTTATCGAGGTCTCCAGAGCGTCCGGACCGTCATCATGGATGTTCGAGTTCAGGATATAGATGAGCTGCTCGACCAGAACGTCCTGGTCGGAATGGCCCTTTTCGAAGAGCAGTTTCCCGTATTCCACCAGGTAGGAGCATGTCCCGATAATCCGCCCCTCCTTGTTGGTATTGTGGATTACCGGATTCCAGGGAAGATAGCTGCCGACCTGCTTCGCATAGTTGGCGATCGCCTCATGCAGGAAGTCGTGGAGCATGTTTTCCTCGATCCCAACCGGTCCGCCATATTCCTTGTGCTGCGCGTAAGCCGCAGCAAACATCTCGCCGATGGACGCTTTCCGGATCCAGGCATGCAGGCATCGATAGACCATCGAGACCCGTTCGAGTCCCACGGTTACCACCGCCTTATAGTCGTTGTTCTCGCCGGACTTTGCCGAGGGGTCTACGGCCGTTGCTACCAGGAGGGGCATACGAGTGATTTCGATCCGTTCGAAGTACTTGAACCAGGCTTCGCGGAAAGGGCTTTCCTCGGCGCCGCACTTGTTCCGCATTTCCTTGTTGAAGGATACGGTGCCGACCTTTTTCTTCTTTGCGAGAAGCCTTTCCATCGGCCAGAGCGCCGGCCACAGCGGCCGCTCATCGCAGGTGCCCTCGTCAAGAATGGCATCGTAGACGCGGCTGAAATACATGGGATTCCCGTCTTCGTCTTTCGCCGCGATGAGCTGAGACAGGACCGATTTGGGATGGAAGAGGTTGCCAATCATGAGGAAGATATAGCCCTCTCCCATGCTGCCTATGACCGCGTCGCGCAGCCACTGGATGCCCTTGTTGACGAGCTTCGGGTTCTCGACGTTCGTATCGTTTTCGAAGTCGTCGACAACAGCCTTATCCGGACGGTACTGGCGGTTCTTCAGTCCTCTGACCTTTTCACCGTGCCCCCTGGCGAGAATTTTGACTCCATTCGCCGTAGTGAAGTCGCTTCTTTGCCAGATCGGCCCGGTCAGATCGCCGAAGTCGTGGCGGATACGGACGTTTTCCTCCAGCTCCAGGCGGATGGGCAGAGTGAATCCCGTCGCCTGGTCGTTCGTATCGCTGATAACGAGGATGAAGCGGCGAAGGAGGTAGCAGACGTCATGGATCAGATCCCCGAAGGTGAAGAAGGTGGACTTGGCGTGTTCGCGCGGAGCCGCTACCAGGGCTACTTCGTTGCGCATATCGCCGATCGAAGCCCAATCCTCATGAAAGTCGCCGAATTCGGTGCTGAAGTAGTGCGGAAGGTAGGTCTTCATGAAGAAGAGCTTATCCCAGCGCGCGCGGTCCTTCCTCTCCGACTGCTTCTCGGGAGAATCGTCTTCGAAGGGCGAAACGGATTCCTGGATCCATTTCTTGAGATCGTCCGCCCAGGCGTCGAACCGGAATTCGGTTATTTTGGGACGCTGCTGCATCAGGCTTTCTGTCCCCCTCTGAGCTTGTCCTTGAACTTTGAGACAATCGTGTCGAAGCTCCTGGCAAAAACCTTGAGACCTTCCGGATCGATTTCGCGCAATGTCTCAGCCACAAATTGAAGATCTTCGAGAAACACGGCCGGCCGGTCCACTTCGACCACTTCCGACCGCTTCTTGTTTGAGAAGTCGACCAGGGTTTTGAGGATATTGCTGTAGGCATAAAGGGCCTGGTTATCGATCTGGCCCCTGACGAGACTTTCGAAATAGTCCTCGTACCGTTTTTTCTGAGCGAGGAGCGCGAGAATGAGAGCATCATCCGTCAGGGCAGCGGCCTTATCGGCTTCGGCGCATTCCGCCCGGGCAGCCCGGCCCGGCCAGTCGTATTTCTCGCGCCACTCGGCAAGGGTCTGACGGGTAACGGGCAAACCGTCGCGGTTCAGTTTCCGCTCCGTTTCGCTTAGATTTTGCCCGGACTCGCACCAGGTGCGGTATGCAAGGTCGCGGGCTTCCGCCTTGGCAGACATCAGTGCTCGCTCCCGCAGCCGATGGAGTTATCTTCGATACGTTTGTCCAAGGCATCGATGCCGTGCGCAGTGATGGTGACCAGCCGGATTTTGTACTCCGGCTTATCGTCTATTTTCAGATAGCCCCTCTCCTGCAGGTAGGAGAGATAGAAACACAAATCCTCTCGGGACATTGCATACCCGAGAGTTGCCATTGTCGCCCTCAGCAACTCAGAATCCAGGGATTGCGGATAGACCCGGCACGCTGCGCGCAGGATCAATTCCCGCACCCTGTTGTGTCTCTGATTCGCCAATTCATCCGGACTCATTTGCTCTCCTTGCGCATGTCCCGTATTTCCTCGATCAGTGCCTTGAGTTCCGCGCCCACTACCTGCAGCCCGAGCAATATTTCGCGGTGCTCGGAATTGTCTTTCTGGATGAAATTATCTATCCCTTCGCGCATCTCGCTCATGCATCTCGCCTGAGCCCCGATGGATTCGGCGATCTGTTGGTGAGCCTGAATGAAAGCAGTCCCGAACCGCTCAAGGAGCTTATAGATGCACCAGATCATAAGGGCCGCTATAACCGTCGATCCGCCCAGGTCAGCAATCGTCTTGATGAGGTCGAGGTATTCTTTCATCTGCTCCGAATCGTTCCGCTGTAGGTGCACCGCCAACCCATTTGATGCTCGATACTGGATGCCGGGTTCCCCAACCCCGCATCCAGCGACCAGCATCAACTGGTCTCCCCTGCGACTACGGCGACGTTTTGTGATCGAGATTGTTTGTTTCCTCGGGGCGCTGGATCACCGAGGCCGGATCGGCCGGAAGCGCTTCCGGCTCATACTCCTTAACGGGGCGATCGGCAGAGGGCGCTCCCACGAGCTCCGGCTTTTCGGCCGGCTTATCGATCAGTTTCCCGATCTGCGTTTCAACCAGGTCCTCGCCCATCTCCAGGGCTTTGCGCACCAGGAGCGGCTGCTGTGCCTTGATGTTGTTCCAGGCTCCCGCGCACGCCTGCTGGATCAATTCGAGATTGCTGTTCGGCGCGAACTTTTTCGACTTTGCCAGCGCCTCGGAAAGAGCAAGCAGAAACCCGAAAAGAATCATGATCGCCCAAAGAATTATCTGGCTGTAATCTGTGACCAAGGATGCCTGTTCCATCAAAACCTCCAACTCTTATGCCACTGCAATTTTCGCCTGCTTGTCGTTAGCTCGCCGGCCGCCCAATTACTGCACGGCCACCGCTGATCCGGCTCCCAGCCGGGGAAAACCGTGTTGGCCGGAGGGATCCAGTCAACGGCAGCTACTGACCGGGCGTCGTAGGGACCGCCGCTTGTTCTCCGCCGAGCACGAGCTTACTTGCGGCCTCGGTCGCCGTCTGGATTGCCGCCATTTTGGCCGCGGCATCCGGATCGTTTTTGTAGGCGGAATCGATCCCGCCCCAGGCGACCTGGAGAGCCGCGAAGGTGGCGTTGAGCTGATCCTGCGTGCTCGATTTGTCGAGCAACGTTGTCAGGGTATTGAGGGATTTGGATGCCATTGCCATCGCATCCTGCGCGTCTTCATCGCCGTATCCGGCAATCACCATGCTCGCTACCGGAGCCGCCCACTTGGCAGACTGCAGTACGCCCTGGGCCACTTCTTTGGTGACCTGCTTGACCTCCTGGAGCTTCGCCTGGTCGACCACGAGTTTGCCCGTTGTCTGATCGTGCGCGCAGCCGCCGAGGACAGGCAAAATCAGGAGACACGAGAGGATTGCTGCCGCTTTTCTGATTCTGGGAAATTGGGTTTTCATGATTTGCTCCGTCTGGAAAGTTCAGTCCGTCCTTGGCCCGATCGCCCGGCCCCGAAACGCAAAAAGCCCGGCCCCCTGATCGAATCAGGGACACCGGGCTTCAATGAGCCTCTAAGGGTGCTCGGAATCTAAAATTTCCGAGCCATATTCAGGCGCTCCTACTGGCGCTCTAAATGTAGCGGCCAGGCGTTACAAAAAACGCGGGCCAGTCACGCGTTAAACTATTATAACCAGAAATCAAGTCAAGGATTTTATTGATCTACTTCTTCTTTAAGATAGAAATTTGCAGCCTTCCAGAAGCATCCCTGATGATTCTTTGAAGGGTTCCACATCTTGGGCAAGATATCTCGACCTCATGGATGCCGCTGAAATAGAACAAAATCTTACTGCAAGACTTGCATCGGTATGGTCTTCCCCAATCTTTCACTCCAGCCCCCTCCCGCCAAACCGATCTATTATCTGTATTCCGCGGGGCAATGCTCGGCAATGAACCGCATCACCCGCTGATCTTTAAAACTGTATGTCCACCATGCTTTACCGTGCTTCTTCGCCATCGAATTGACGAACATGGCTTTGAGCCCCTCTATCGCCAACCAAGCCTCGCGGGATGTCCGGACTTTCGTAATCCCCAGCCGCTTTTTCAACCATAACTGTAGGCCGTTTTCGTACTGCCAGGTGATGAGCGCGGCCAGGGCCGCAATCTTTTCATGCTCTTCCGGGCTTGCCAGGCCGATGACATTTCCTCCGGATCGCGGCGGACCTGACGGCCTGCGAGAGCGGGCAGGGGACGTCCGGCGCTGATCGGAGGGGGTATCCCGGGTTGCAAATCCAAGACGCTCGAAATGGTCGATCAGCGCCCCGGCCTGGTCGCGGGTAAGCTGGGTGCAGCTCGATACGCGGTAGCGCGATATGAGCATGCTCCTGTAATCGTCATCTTCTATCCCCAGCTCTTTCTGCGCAATCTTGATGAGCTGGATTTGTCCCTTAGTGATTGGCTCCTTGGGAGTGCGGGCAGTTCTAGGCATTGTCGCCTCCGCGCTTGTAGAAGCCTGGCGTTGTCCAGTCCTGATCTGCCGGCTCCGCCCCTTCAGGCAGTTCATAAAGAACCCGTCCGATGGCGTTTTCGATGTGCAGCGCTTCGGCTTCGCGGCGATCCCGAAGACCCCGCGTGTTTGGCCACAGCCGTTTCATCTGCCTGAGCTGGCCGGAGATGCCGTCCCATTTTCCGATTTTGACCAGGCCGCGGATCGCGCGCATCTCTTTTCGGCGATCGCCATCCATCGAGGTTCCGCGGTTGAAAACAAGGGACAACAAAGATTCCTGAACAGCCTGCGGTGCCACGTCCAGGAAGGGAAACGCATGCTCTGCAAGCGTATTATAGCGGGGCACAGTATAGTTGAGAAACTGAGCCAGGGCGGCATCCCACGATATTTCGATCCGACGCACCTTGGACAGGACCTTCACCGCCTCTGCCCCGCGAAGGCCGCAACAGGTGAGAAGACTCGCCAAATCTTCAATTGGCAGATATTCGTCCCACTCCCTGTGCGTGGTCCCCATATCATTTTGACCGAGGTCATATCCGATCCCGATCGTTATGCCGCTCGATGTATTTTCCGGATCAGGGACGGTGGGATGGATACAGAACTTTTCGTAGTATTCCCGCCCACCGCCGACTTCCCAATCGAGGAGCAATTGCAGTCCTTCAGGCGTGAGTTTCATCGTTTCCCCCCTTGATGGCTGTGTGTCTTCGCCCCTTCTTCGCTACAGCCTTTTTGCTCCTGGAGATCTCGTTCAACATTGCCGCGAATGCGCATGCGTCGTATTTCAGCGGGAAAACGCATCTTTGGCCGTCTACCAACATGCCATACCATTTCTTTCGGGGGCCAAGCACCTCGATCCCGAAAGCACATTTCTCTCGCCCGAAATCATATAAAATCGAGGCCCGGAATCTCATGCCTGCAACCCATCCAGGACGCGGTTCAGTTCGCTCGAAAGCTGCCTGATTTTCGCCACCTGATCGCGGCGCACGAAAATGTCCCCGAACTCATCCTGCAGGCGTTTTATCTCAGAGGCATACCGGGCCGGATCGCCCTTGACCTGGTGGAGTAAACCCGTCACTACCGATACCCACGCGGGCGGACCGTCATCTTCTTCCGGGGTAAGCGCGCCGATCCGGCGCGCCTCGGCCTCGAACCCGAGCGAGAGTTGGATCATTGCGTCGGCATACGCCCCTTTCCGCGCCCGGCTTGCTTTCACGAGTCCGGTCATGGCGCGCCTGTGGAAACGATCGTGGTTGCTCTCCACGTCTTCCGTGGTTGCCGGCAGGTAATACCCTCCGCCCAGCCCGGCAACGCAGCAGATCGAAATTCCGTGCTCTATGACCAGGGAGTTGATCGCCTTCCTGACGCGGCGCTTGCAGGTATCAAGGCGGCTCCGTTCCTCACTGTAAGATGGAGTACTCGTCTCCCAAACCAGGGGATACACAACCTGAGCCAGGGAATTCGAGGAAAGCATCCCGGCCCGGCCTTTCGGTTCGCCCTTTTCGTCGTACCCGGCCTTCATCAGAGCTTCGAGCACGATCTTTTGATCTTCCGGCAGGGTTCCGGTTCCGAGAGCGGCCTTGATTCTGTTGAGAGTTCCAATGCTCATGGCGGCCTCCTAAATCCAAATCCGTTCGCCGGCTGTCGCTCCGGAACCGTGGATTTCGATAGCCGTGCAGTCGCGGTAAATCTCCAGTCCGATGCTGTCCACGTCGGCGCCGGGCTGCGAGAGCAGGGCAAGATTTTTGCGAAGGCTGTTCAACGCCTTGCGTACAGCTCTTCTGCGCAGTCTCCAGTTTATGCTTTCCATGATTCTGCGGAATTTCATTTCTTCCCTCCCGTCGTTGCGAATCCCTTCAGCATTTCCTTTACCGCCTCGCGTTCCTGCTCCGAGGCGGGACCTTCAGGTTCATTATTCACGGCCCGGTGCTTCCGGGCCGAGTCTGTATTCCGTTCGTGTTTGGCTACCAGCTCTCGCGCCCTGGCCCACACTACCTTGCGCAGGTAGTTGTGGTTTTTGAGTTCCTTGACTCCGGCCCCCAGCGTTTCTTCCATCGCCTCGGCCCAAAGCTGCGCGGGGGCGGGCCGGGTTTCTCCGCCGTCCACGTGTACCGTCCCTGGGGCGACCAGGTCCTGCAGTTCGGTTATGAGACGTAGCGCCCGCGGCCACGCAAGCCCGCGATCGCCTCTGCGGAAGAGACCGAGATACCGGGCCGTATGATGCTGGACATGGTGGGGAAGGCGGCAAAGCACCGCGTTGAACTGGCGCACCGACGCGTCGTTTTCCGCCGCCTCCAGAGAAAAGACTCCCCCGCAGCAAGGGCAGACGAGTCTCATTTACCGCTCCCGGCAATGTGGGCCAAAGAAGGAGCAAAAACCGTATCGACCGCATCCAGGATGGCGCGGTAGTCGTAATACCAACAGACCATTCTGCGCATGATCCCGGACGGTTCGCCTTTAGCCCAGAGCCCGATAATGGGGACCTTTCTCGCCCAAGCCGCCCCCACCTCCGCCCAGGCATCGGTTCCGGAAGGGCCGATGTAGATGACAAGGTCGGACTGGGTTGCGCCGTGAGTGTCGTAATCGAATTCTTCTTTTCCACTGTCACTCATAATCCAGGCATCAAGGTCAAGATTGAGGCTTACCCTCGTTTCCTTTTCAAGTGCATGCCTAACAAAAGAGTGCACAACGTGCCCCTTGATCTCAAGCTGGTCGGTAAGCATTTCGACCGCATGCTGATTCTTCCACGAAGATGCAATGTATATGTCCACCTATAGCCCCCTTTTGAGATGCGGAACCGGCACCGAGTCAATTGCCTTTCGCCATTCTTCCCACGTGAGGTGCTTGCTGCAGGCCGGCCAGTTCGGATCGTGGCGTTTGGGGCCCCTGAGTGCGCAGACAGGAAAGTAGTTTCCCCAAAAGCTACCGACTTTGATCCTGTTTTGGCCCTGATGCTTGCAGCTCTTGCAGACTCGACCCGGATCGGAGCATGGGCCGAACGCAATGACCATCGGGTTTTCCACTACGCAAGCTGCCTTTATCTCCTTCATCTCCATCCCTTCGAATCTGGCCGGTTATTCCCGCATTAATCGACCACTGATCGGATGCGCATACGAGGCACCGCCCCCCCCCAGGCGTACTTGTCCGCATTCGGTGCAGGTGCGAGCCTCCATCCAGCTTGCACGTTGCAAGGCGCTCATTGATTGGTCCCTCCCTGCTGTTTGCGGAGCGCGACGCGAGCCCGGATTTCCTCGATTGAGGCACAGCCGATGAGCTTATGGTCCCTCACCGGTCCCTTGGACTTTACCGATCCGGGCGGACGACCAACCTTCTTTGTTTTGCCGTACAACAGGGCGTAGAGCTTCTTTGCGCCTTCCTCAGCACTGAGCGACATGGCTATGCTCCTCGATCTTCTGCTGTGGTTCGAGGATTACGCGGACGCGGCAATGTTGCCCAGCCTTGAGGTTGAACGGATTGCCTTCGATTTCCATGTATGGCATCTCGGTGGAGGTTGAATAATTGAGCTGAGCCAGAGCGATATATCCGGCCCCCCACCGCGTCTGGAGGTCGGCAAACTGCTGCTCGGCTCGTTCGGCTTTGCACTCTGCCTCAATACGCTTCACATAGTCGTAGCCTGACTGAGTTAGTCTGATCTGCCCGGGCTTCAGTTCATGTTTTGCAAGTTCCGCCTTCAGCCCCTTACACTCCTCCGTCTTCTTGTCCAAAGCAGCGCGGAGGGCTTCTATCTCCTGGATCGCGTCCACGGTGTGATGCGCGAGGTTGATGATCGCCTCAGTCTCTGCAGACCTAAAGTCAGGACATCCAAAGCCAAGAGGTTGATTTGGGCATCTTGGCCGTTTCTCGCATTCGTAGCAGTTAACATCACGGCTCATCAGTGGCTCCGTTGCCCGATCTTTTGTGAGGGCGGGCCTCCTGGTTACTCCATCCCGGATGTTTTCCCTGAACAAGGACAGCCCATTCCCCGCCATCCCATTCCTGGACAGTCAATCCGGCCTGTTCAGCCATCCTTTCCGCCAGGCAACAATCTGCGTTGCAGCAGGTGTAGAGGATGGTGTTGCCTCTGCGCTCAATGGCGTTCATGAAATCGCAGGCCCCTGAATGAAAGAAGAGGAGCTGGGCTGCGGAACTTCCGGAGACGAGGAGTCTCCTGATTTCTTGCGTGTCGTTGTTCATGCCGGCCGCTCCTCTACCGCCTTCAGTCCGGGCCGATTCTGCCGCCGCCCCAAGACCGACCTTACTGCTCCGGCCGTCTTTTCCGCGGATCGTGGCGATACGGGGATATTCGTGGTGATGGAATCGGTTACGTCCGATTTGGTCACCTGCTCCCGGCCTGCGGCCAGGGCGGCCGACATGCAGCGGATAAGGATGTCCTGAAGATCGAGGTAGTTGCGGGAATCGGGCAGCGCTGCAATCGCCTCGGTAGCATCCTCGTCGAAAACGCGGCCGACCGTTGCCCGGATGTATTCGGTGACCTCTGCCGCTGTCAGGCCGTGCAAGAGAAGGGTCTCCGTCCGGAGGCGCACCTCTGCGAGGCCCGAACGTTGCGTGCAATCGCTCTGGCCTATCAAAATCACGCTAAAGAGATGAGTTTTCCCCATCCAATCCAACTCCCGCAAGTTTTTCAGGGAGCGCAGCACATTGCCGTTGAGTCTGTGCGCCTCTTCGATCACCACCACCACTTGGCGCTTCATGGATTCCTCGCCGAGGATTCGGCGCAGCATCCTGACCCTGATTT
>JAEZXS010000405.1 GCA_023442755.1 Pseudomonadota bacterium
GGCTTTTGGTCCGCTTCGGCCGCTCCTCAATCGCAAAATCCTCAACGTAGTCCGGCTACGCCTGCGGTTTTGCTCAGTCGTCGCGACCAAAATCGGTCTCAAAATCCAGCGCAATCCCTGAAAGGCCCATTTACGGACAAGCCCTTAGCGTTCGGTTCCGTTGTGCAGCATAAGATTTACCGGTCCATTTAAATCCCGCCATCTGAAGCCGATCGAGCACGAGTCCTCAATATTTCCACTCTTTCTGCCGATTATATTCTCAGTTTTGCATTCCGGAAAATATGAGGAGGAATCATGAGAACATCTGCGACGGTTTTGTGTATGGCCCTGCTCGTATTGCTCCTGCTCCCCTGCCGGCAGGCAATGGGCGCCGACTTTCCGCCCGAACTTGTCAAAAGGGTCCAGGCTGCAACCGTCATGGTGTATGTATGCGATCCCTCGGGCAATGTAGTTCGCCAGGGGAGCGGGTTTCTTTTCAGGACGGAAGCCCACGTGATCACCAACTACCACGTCCTCGGAGAGGCGGCCATGGCAAAGATCCGGACCGCCGACGGGAGGGAATACGGGGTCAAGGCCATCCTGGCCGAGTCGAAAAACGACGATCTGATAGAGGCACTCGTGGACATCCCGTCCGGTACGGTGCGCCACCTGATGCCGGCGGCAACGCTTCCGAAGCCGGGAGATCCGGTCATGGTCATTGGAAGCCCGCTGGGGGTGGAAAAGGCGGTAAGCCAGGGCAATGTGTCGGTCATCCAGGAACTGCCCCGGTATGGGAAAGCTGTCGTGCACAGCGCCCATTCCTTTCCCGGGTCGAGCGGAAGCCCCCTGGTGAACGCAGCCGGGGATGTGATCGGGATAGAGAGCGCCGGCGTGGCCGGAAAGCCCGATATCAACCTTGCGGTTCCCCTGGAGCGGTTTTCCGGAATGCAATCGAATTTTCGGCAGCTCCGTGCCGCACAGACCGTGACCGCAACCGCCGTGCCAATGGATGCGGAACAGGATGCATTCCGGAACGATATGAGGCTTGCGGAGTCGGGGGACCCCGCAGTGCAGGTCAGGCTCGGCGGGAGGTATGAACTCGGCCGCGGGACGGCGCCGAACTGTTTCGGGGCACTGAACTGGTACCGCAAAGCGGCATCCCAGGGCTTTACCCCTGCCGAATTCCACGTCGGGCGCATGTATTATGACGGAAAGTGCACGGGAAACAATTTTCCCGAAGCTGCGAAGTGGCTCCGGAAAGCAGCCGATAAAGGGTATCCCGAGGCCCAGAAAATGCTGGGAACCATGTATTTCAACGGGGAGGGGGTTGCCCGCGACAAAATCAACGCATGCACCTGGATGATGCTGGCATCGCAGAGAAACGCGGAAGCGGGGAGGATGCTGCAACTGTTCGTCGCCGAGATGTCGCCGGCCGAAGTCAAGAGCGCGGAAGACAAAGCCAGGAGCTGGAAACCGGCAAAATGATCGATTCCTGACCTCATTTCAGGTGTAATCCCCGGACATGCCGGATCGCCGCCGCAACACCCATTCCGAATGACAAATGTTTATCTTCCAGGGACACGGGGAGACCCGTAAACCTGGAATGGAATGAGGTTTGTGAAAATGGAAGAACGCACCAAAGCCGGCGAATCATCCGGCGAAATAAAACTCGATCTTGGCCTGCTTGAATTGACCATCACTCTGTCCGTTCGCGGCGTGCAAACCCTGACGGGCACCCTGGAGGAAAGCCTCAGGGAACCCATGGGCACTCTCGGCGAGAACGTGGGAAAGATTGTGGATGCCGTTCAGCAGCTTGGGGTGGAAAACCTCAGGAACTGGGCCGAGCGGGGCGGACCCGAGGAAAAGAATGCCTTCAACCAGCTCATTTCGGTTTTGCAGCGCGCCTCCGAACGCGGACAGAAGGCCGCGGCAAACCTGGTCAGGGACTTGGGCGGCATGCCGGCCGGAGCCGGTAGGGCGGCGAAGGGCGAAGCCTACGAGGAAGGACCCGGCGCACGACACTGAGGCTGCAAACCGCGTCGGTTGATTCTTTCGGCGAAAGCGAGAGCCGATATGCCGACTCGCCACGCGCGAGCTACGACGCGTGCGCCCGCGTGTGGCGCATCGAGTGATTTTCCTCACACCCTATCCTAATATATGCAAAGGCATGCCATTTATCGGCCAGACAAGCCATTATACGATTCATGTTCCTTACTAAGAGAATGCCATTCTGTAGATTGAAAATCTAATAACAATTGCTCTGGTATCTTCAATAAACATTTATGGATATTGAGTATCCTTCCGATATATCCCCCCGGGGAAGAATTCCGATATTGCGAGGTTTTGCACCGGTTTCAGGCCTTTTCCCGCCGTGAATTTCCGCAGCCAGGAAACCGGGTTCGGAAAATACCAAACATTGATTATCGGGCCGTGTTTCTGCGGTAGCCGAATCGCTGATATTTCTGCTGCACAAAACTCGGATGTCGAACCCTCCCGCAGGTGACTCCCGAGAAAAGATTAGCCGGATGCGGTTCCGAATCTCCGCGGAGAACAAGATTCAGTCACAGTGGCATGGCTCCGCCCCGAACGGGCGGAGCCATGCAGGCGTAACCGATAGAAAAGGAGAGGATAACATGGGAAACGAAACCAGAGTAATGAGCCAACTCGTACAAAAGACCTCTGACAGGGAGGGAAAATATCTCACTTTTTCGCTGGGTAGTGAGGAATACGGGATCGGCATTCTCAAGATCAAGGAAATCATCGGTGTGATGAAGATAACTCCGGTTCCCCAGACTCCGGCCTCGGTCAAAGGCGTAATCAACCTGCGCGGGAAAGTCATCCCGGTGATCGATCTTCGGACGCGGTTCGGGATGGATACGGCGGAATACACGGAAAGAACATGCATCATCGTCGTTGAAATCGATGTTCAGGGGCGCCACCTGCAGATAGGAATCGTCGTGGATTCGGTCTCCGAGGTCACAAACTTCAAGGGGGCAGACATCGAAGACACCCCGGCTTTCGGGACCACCATCAAGACCGATTACATCCTCGGGATGGCCAAGTCGGGCGGGTCTGTAAAGATTCTTCTCGATATCGATCGGGTGCTGAGCACCGAAGAGTACTCGTATCTTGAAAATGCGATGTGATTGTATCCGGGAACTTTCCCCTCAAACAGGGTGCTCCGTCCGGATAGGACGACGACATTCGGATATTATGGGAGTCCTTACCCCGGTTCACGTGGATCATTAGAGTAATTACCTGAAAATTATGAGGTGCTAGTAATAGGGATGGTGAAACTGACATTGGGCAAGAAGCTTGTAATCTGGGGTATTGCACTGGTTTTAATCCCTCTTTCGGTCGTCGGCTTTTTTTTCAGCTGGAGAATGGCGGGCGTTCTTATGCAATCGGCAGAGGAAAGCTCGCTGGACAAGGTGAAGGACCTCAGCACTACAACACGCCTGATGCTGGAAAAGGAAGTGAGGCAGGTGAGGGGCCTTGCCGCGATCGAGTCGATCAACGCGACGGCCCTGAAAGTCAACCGGGAGGGAGCGGAGAAAGCCGCTAAAGAGGCCGGGGAGTTGAATGACGAACTTTTTGCGATTCTCAAACACCTTGGCGATCAGTACTCGGGGCTCTTCATCACCGATGCGAAAGGAATAGCTTTTTCCGGAGTGATGTCGGACGGCAATCGCAAGGAATATGAAAATCTGAACATTGCGGAGAGGGATTATTTCAAAAAGGCCAAACAGGACGGGAAGGTAGATATCGCCCCGATCGTTCGTTCCAAGGTGACCAAGGAACCGGTGATGATCGTCTACGCTCCGCTCAAATCGTCGAACGGCGAATTTCAGGGCCTTTTCTGCCTGACATCCAAGGCAGATTTCCTGATCGATCTCGTATCCAAAGCAAAGATCGGGCGCACGGGCTACGCCTATATGCTGGATCCGAAGGGCAATTTCATCGCCCACCCGGACAGGAAACTGATCCTGGATGTGAATGCCGCAACGATCAAAGGGGGCGAAGAAGTTGCAAGGCAGATGATGGCCCAGAAAGAGGGTGTTTGCTCCTTTACGATCAACGGGGAAGAGAAACTGGCTTCCTTTGCCCCGGTCGGCATGCAGCAGTGGAGCATCGGAGTCAGCCAGGCAAAGCAGGAAGTCTATGAAGACCTTAATAGCCTGGTGAAACAGATCGTGATCATCTCCCTCATCATGATCGCCATATCGCTGATCTCGCTGTTCTTCTTCTGCAGCAGCATCACCAGGCCCATTCTCGAGGCGGTTCGCGGCCTTACCGACGGTTCCAGCAATGTGGCCCAGGCTGCATCCGAGATATCGAGCATCAGCCAGCAGCTGGCCGAGGGTGCGTCAGAACAGGCAGCATCGATCGAGGAGACCTCCTCTTCACTGGAAGAGATGGCTTCCATGACCGAGCAGAACGCGCAGAACGCCTCCCATGCCAATCAGCTCATGTCCGAGGCCAGCCAAGTCGTAGAAAAGGCGAACCAGTCAATGGGAACCCTGACCAGCTCCATGGCGGATATCTCCAGGGCGAGCGCAGAAACGCAGCAGATCATCAAGACCATAGACGAAATAGCATTCCAGACCAATCTGCTTGCTCTGAACGCCGCTGTCGAGGCGGCAAGAGCCGGTGAGGCCGGTGCAGGTTTTGCCGTTGTCGCCGACGAGGTGAGAAACCTCGCCATGAGGGCGGCGGATGCGGCAAAAAATACGGCCAACCTTATCGAAGGAACCGTGAAGAAGGTGAAGGAAGGCTCCCACATCGTCGACCGGACCAACCAGGATTTCGGCCAGGTGGCATCGACCGTAGTCAAATCCAGGGAGCTTGTCGGGGAGATAGCCGCTGCTTCCCAGGAACAGGCCCAGGGGCTCAACCAGGTAAACAAAGCCGTTGCCGAGATGAGCAAGGTGACGCAGCAGAATTCTGCCAATGCCGAGGAATCGGCTTCGGCTTCCGAGGAGATGAGCGCGCAGGCCGAACAGATGCAGGAATTCGTCGGCAGCCTGTCCGCTCTCGTGGAAAGCAGGGGCAATGGGAGAGCCGGCCGGCAAAGCGGACCTGCGAAAATCGGAAAGCCGGGAAAGAGGGCGGGAAAAAGCGGAGAACTTTCCGCGCAGCCGGTAGCCCTGATTGGAGACGACCGGTTTTAAGAGGCAGCGACGTATCGAGGAAAAGTCTCACCGCAGTATCTCATGCATCATGGAGCATGAAATACTGCGGTGCATCCGTTTCGGCCCATCCGGGAAATTTCACGGGAGGGCGGGGTCAGCCACGGGCAAGTATCTAGTACAGAGTATTCTTGTGTCCGCTCAGCTTTTCCGCCAGCTTCTTTTCGACGATTCCGGGCACCAGGCCGCTGACGCATCCCCCCGACATGACGACTTCCTTGATGATGCGCGAGCTGATATAGATCCAGCGCATTCCCGTCATGATGAAAAGGGTTTCGATCTCGGAACTCAGTTTGCGGTTCATGAGCGCCATCTGGAACTCATACTCGAAATCGCTGATGGCCCGGAGACCCCTCAGGATGGCCCGCGCCGGGACGGTTTTTACGTAATCGACCAGGAGTCCGTGAAAGAGATCGACTTCCACGCGGTCGGACAGGGACTGTTCTGTGAGGGCGGTCCTGATCATGTCGCAGCGTTCCTCGAGGGTGAAGAGGGGTGCTTTGCCGGGATTTGCGGCAATGGCGATTATGATCTTATCGAATATCTTCAGCCCGCGTTCGAGCAGGTCCAGGTGTCCATAGGTGATCGGGTCGAACGAACCCGGGTAAACTGCAATGTTGCTCATTTTCTCTCCTCGCTGTCGAGTTCTCTGCAGTAGATCGAGACGAGCGTATCCCCGTACCGGCGCTCCCGCTCCCTGCTCCATATCCCGAGCTTTGGGGGCGCTTCATCTTTTACGTGGTGCTCGGCAACGACCAGGGCGCCAGCCTCGGCGATGCCGTCGAGAAGAACAAGAGTAGCTTCGACAAGCCCTTTGGCGTAGGGCGGATCCAGGAAAATGAGATCGAACTTATCATTCTTTGCGGCGAGGCGCCGGACGGCGGACGGAACAGGCTCCTGGATAATCCGCGCCCTGTCCGATGCACGGCAGAGTTCGACGTTGGCGCGAATCAGACGCACCGCTTCACTGTCCTGGTCCACAAAAACCGCCCGAAGGGCGCCACGGCTCAGTGCTTCCAATCCCATGGCGCCCGTTCCGGCAAAAAGGTCCAGAACACTTGCATCCGGGACTTCGGATGCAACGATGTTGAAGATCGCTTCGCGAACTCTGTCGATTGTCGGGCGAATCTTACCGCCCCGGGGGGAATGCAGCCGCCGTCCCCTGAAAGCGCCTGCTATGATGCGCATTGCGTACTAGAGCCGGCCTCGGCTCAGAAGGGTCTCGGCGATCTGCACGGCGTTGCTGGCCGCACCCTTGCGAATGTTATCCGCAACAACCCACATCGCCAGGCCATTCTCGACCGAAGGATCCAGCCGGATGCGGCCGACGTAGGTATCGTCGGTGCCTTCGGCATAGAGCGGAACCGGGTAGTTTGCAAGTGAAGGTTCGTCCACCACCTTGACGCCGGGCGCCTTGTTGAGCAGCTCCCGGACGCTTTCCACGGAAATCGGCTTTCCGGTCTCGATATTCACCGATTCCGAATGGCCGAAAAGAACGGGGACTCGAACGGTTGTCGCGCAAACCCGGATTTTGGGATCTTCGAATATCTTCCGGGTCTCGTTGAGCATCTTCATTTCTTCTTCAGTGAAGCCGTTGTCGAGAAAAGGACCGATATGCGGCAGGCAGTTGAAAGCGATCTGATGGGGGTAGACCTCTTTTACAGCCTCTTTGCCGTTCATGATATCGCATACCTGGCGGCGCAGTTCCTCGATGGCGCGTTTACCAGTGCCGGAAACGGCCTGAAAGGTGGTGACCACGATCCTGTCTATCCCCACTGCATCGTAGATAGGCTTGAGCGCAACCACCATCTGAATGGTCGAACAATTCGGATTGGCGATGATGCCTGAATGACCCAGCGCGGCATCGGGGTTCACTTCGGGAACGACGAGCGGCACCTTGGGGTCCATCCGGAACGCACTGGAATTATCGATAACAACGGCGCCGGACTGGGCTGCAATCGGTGCAAACTTGCGGCTGACACTGCCTCCGGCGGAAAAAAGCGCTACCTGTATTCCCTTGAAGGAATCTTCCTTAAGTTCCTGGACCGGAATTTCCTGCCCGCGGAAACAAAGGGTTTTGCCTACAGAGCGTGCGGATGCCAGAAGTGTCAATTCGCTAACCGGGAAGGAACGTTCCTCCAGGACCTTCACCATCAGGTTGCCTACTGCGCCCGTTGCCCCAACTACCGCTACTTTGAATGATTTCTGTCCCATTTTAAGGCCGTACCTTTTCTGTAATTGATCTTATTGACTTGGAAGTACGCGCATTTGCACGAATATCGCTCCCAAACGGAAAACCTATCTCACGAATTCCGTTCGATGTAAAGCCTGTTTGCCCCTGTCGGGACCGAACGGAGTATTTAAATCCTCCTGAAAATCGTTCGGGCAAGTGCTGCAAGAAGCAACAGCACAACCACCGAAACAATTTTCCGGTAATCGGACCGGACCGTGCGGATGAGCCCAGCCGTGCCGTCCATCGTGCTCCTGGCATGCTTTTCAGCAACTATGAGCCCACTTTGCCCGGCGGGCAAGATCCTCGCGCCATTCCCCTTCGAGCGTCTCGGGCGGCTGCGAGAGGCCGTTCATAAACGCCTTTCGGACGGAATCGCCCTGCCTGAGCCTGTCCAGCACCCGGGAAATCCCCTCCGCCCCGTAACGGGAGACGACGTATTCGATGAATGCCTCACTCTGGCCGTACGCCATGCCCATACCGGTGCGGCTTTTGGAAAAATCGTGCAGCCTGGAGAGCGGCACCCCACTCCTGTACAGGCCGTAGGCGTCCATCACCCGCCTGACCTGCGAAGCCGGCTTCACCGGGGTCCCCCCGACCCATTCACAGATTCCCTCCTCCAGCCAGTCGGGCAGATCGCCCCGGATATGATCGTGGAGCAGCACATGGCACAACTCGTGTCGAAGCGTCTGATTCAGCAGGAGAAAGCCGTTGAATGAAGCCATATCGACCACGATGCGCGCTTTCGGCATGAGCGTGAAAGCAGCGGTCGATTCATCCCCGCCCATCTCTTCGAAACTCCCCTGCCGGTCGATGAGATAGATGGCCGGTTTCGATTTCATTTTCCAGCCGATTTTCTTTTCGACGTCGGCTTTGAGTTCCGGGTAGGCGCCCTTCACGGATCGGGCAGTACTTTGCAAACCTGCGTCATAGTAAATTGTGACGCCTTCGCCGGTCAGACGGGGAAGCCCTGCGGCATGGCTCGATTCCGGGTCCACGATCTGGATGGATAGGAGAAGTGCGGATACGAGAAGAAAGACGGCAGGAAGCAGGACCGCTCTGTGAAGCACGACTATTCGGCGCAATTCGGGGGAGTGACTCCTTTGCTTTTGGAATGTCGGATTATAACCAGCATGTCAACAATGTTGCCGATATTACTACTGTGAGAGCGGCTTCCAGCCGCGATTAATCTCGAAAGAGCATCGCGGCTGAAAGCCGCTCCCACAAATGCCTTTGCATCAGCCGTTCAGCAACCCTGCCACCAGGTCGCCGACCTCGGAGGTCGAATATCCCATCTTGCCGGCGGAAAGACTCTTCAGCTTCGTGGAAATCACCTTCTTGACGGCGTTTTCCACCTGCAGCGCAGCCGCGGTTTCCCCGAGGTGATCGAGCATCATCTGCACGGCGGCGATGGCTGCAACAGGGTTGATGATGTTCTGCCCGGTATACTTGGGGGCGGAACCACCGATCGGCTCGAACATGGACACCCCTTCCGGGTTGATGTTGCCGCCTGCGGCGACTCCCATGCCTCCCTGGATCATGGCTCCCAGGTCCGTGATGATGTCGCCGAACATGTTGTCGGTCACGATCACGTCGAACCACTCCGGGTTTTTGACCATCCACATCGTTATGGCGTCCACGTGCGCGTAATCGATCTTTATGTCCGGGTATTCCGCGGCCACTTCATTGAAGGTGCGCTGCCACAGATCAAACGCATATGTGAGCACGTTGGTCTTCCCGCACAGGGTCAGCTTCTTGCGGTAATTGCGGCGGCGGCAGAGTTCGAATGCATACCGGATGCAGCGTTCGACGCCGAACCGGGTGTTGACCGATTCCTGGATGGCGACCTCGGCCGGAGTTCCTTTGCGCAGGAAACCGCCCGAACCCACGTACAGCCCTTCGGTGTTTTCCCGGACGACGAAGAAGTTGATGTCTTCGGGTTTTTTGTCCTTGAGCGGTGTATCGACGCCCGGATACAGCACAACCGGGCGCAGGTTGATGTACTGGTCGAGCTGGAACCGGAGCTGGAGCAGCAGGCCCTTTTCGAGTATGCCGGGCTTTACGTCGGGATGACCGATTGCGCCGAGCAGGATCGCGTCAAACGTTCTCAACTCGTCGAGAACGTCCGTGGGCAGTATGTCACCCGTTTTCAGATACCGCTCGCCGCCCAGGTCGTACTTGACCTGCTCGGTTTTGAAGCCTGCTATGGCGGAAACGGCGTCCAGCACTTTCACCGCTTCCCGTATCACTTCGGGGCCCGTTCCGTCCCCGGGAATCACCGCTATTTTGTACGTCTTGCCTGTTTCCATCGACGCCTCTTTCCTATGGGAAAATTCGATTTATCACCCGGCCATCTGTGTCCGGACATATTCCATCAGCCCCCCGGCCTGGATCAGCTTCTGCATGAAAGGGGGGATCGGCTGCGCCCGGTATGTCTCGCTTTTGGTGCGGTTTACAATGGTCCCTTGATCGAGGTCCACTTCCAACTCATCACCGTTTTCTATGCGGGCAGAGGCTTCCGGGCATTCCAGGATGGGAAGCCCCGTATTGAAGGAGTTCCGGTAGAAGATGCGGGCAAAGCTTTCGGCGATCACGCAGCTGACCCCTGCCGCCTTTATGGAGATAGGTGCATGCTCGCGGGACGATCCGCACCCGAAGTTCTTTCCCGCAACCAGGATATCGCCCGGTTTGACCTTGGAGGCAAATTCCGGGTCGGCGTCTTCCATGCAGTGCGAGGCAAGAAATGCCGGGTCTATGGAATTCAGGTACCGTGCCGGAATGATGGCGTCGGTATCGATGTCGTTTCCGAATTTCCAGGTCTTTCCAGTAATCTTTATCATTTCACCACCTCGTCGGGATGCGCAATGCGCCCGAGGATTGCCGAAGCAGCGGCGACTGCGGGATTGCTCAGGTAGATTTTACTGTCTATGTGGCCCATGCGTCCCACGAAATTGCGGTTGGTCGTTGCGACGGCCGATTCTCCCGATGCCAGGATACCCATGTGACCGCCGAGGCACGGACCGCACGTCGGCGTGCTGACGGCTGCTTCGGCCTCGACGAAGATCTCGAGCAGCCCTTCTTCCATCGCTTCCATGTATATCTTCTGCGTGGCGGGAATCACGATGCACCGAACGTTGGACGCCACTCTTTTGCCCCGCATGACCTCAGCCGCAAGCCTCAGGTCCTCCAGGCGGCCGTTGGTGCAGGATCCTATCACCACCTGGTCGATCGGGGTTTCGGGGATTTCGGTAACCTGCTTCACGTTCTCGGGTGAGTGGGGAAGAGCTACGACGGGTTCCAGGTTCGAGATATCCCATTCATGGACCGCTTCATAGGCTGCTCCCGGATCGCTGCTGTAGAACTTGTAGGGTCGCTTTGCGCGTACATTGACGTACTCTTCGGTGATGTCGTCGGGGGGGATGATGCCCACCTTGGCGCCCGCTTCGATCGCCATGTTGCACATCGAGAGCCGGTCAGCGACGGGAAGCGAATCGATCACTTCGCCAGTGAATTCCATGGCGCGGTAGAGGGCTCCGTCCACACCGATTTTGCCGATCGTGTAGAGGATGAGGTCTTTTCCCCCGACCCATGGGCGGCGCTTGCCCTTGAAGACGAATTTCAGGGAATGGGGAACTTTGAACCAGACCCGTCCGGTGATCATGGCCGCAGCCAGATCCGTGCTGCCCACGCCCGTTGCAAACGCGCCCAGGGCGCCGTAGGTGCAGGTATGGCTGTCCGCCCCGATGATGATGTCGCCGGGCAGCACGAGCCCCTGTTCGGGAAGAAGGGCGTGTTCCACACCCATGCGGCCGACTTCGAAGTAGTAGGGCAGTTTGTGTTCGCGGGCGAATTCGCGCAGCATCCTTGCCTGGATTGCCGAAGCGATGTCCTTGTTTGGAACGAAATGATCGGGAATGAGGCCGATGCGCTCCGGATCGAACACCTTCGTGGCGCCTGCCTTTCGAAATGCTTCTATGGCGAAAGGAGCAGTTATGTCGTTGCCCAGGGCAAAGTCCACTCTCACTTCGACCAGTTCATCCGGAAAGACCTCTTTCCCGGCATGATCGCTCAAAATCTTTTCGCTGATTGTTTTGGGCATAATCCTTACCTCTGTTTTTCATTAAGACCCGACTCGTCGGGTTCCGGCTCGATTTCCGAAGGGGTTTCCTTCGGGGGTTCCGGGGTGGTTTCCTGAAATCCCTTTTTCCCCTTTACCCGCCATATCACCCACCGCACGGGGCCGGAAACGATATAGACGGCAAACATCGAGAACAGGACAAAAGCCGGGCTTAGCGCGACAACGCTGAGGATCAGGATTACTCCGATTCCGACGAGAGACGGTTTGGCTTTTATGACCTCGATATCTTTGAAACTGTTGTAGGGCATGGTGCTGATCATGCAAAAACCCAGCAGGTAGGTGAGCACCAGGAGCCCCGGGCTGAGCAGGGGGGCGTTCAGGCCGATGTTCCAGTGATGCAGGAATAGCACGACTGTGGCGATCATGCTTGCCCCGCCCGGGATCGGCAGCCCGACGAAGTACTTCTTGCTCGACGTTTCCACCTGCACGTTGAATCGGGCAAGCCGCAGGGCGCCGCAGGCCATGAACACGAAGGCGGCCAGCCAGCCGATGCGCCCATACGGCCTGAGTTCCATCAGGTACATGAGCAGTCCCGGGGCCACGCCGAAAGCCACCAGATCGGCCAGGGAGTCGTATTCCACGCCGAAACGGCTTGTCGCCCGGGTCAGCCGGGCGATCTTCCCGTCCAGGATGTCGAACACGCAGGAGAATAGAATGGCCAGGGCCGCCATCTCGAAATTGCCGTTGATCGATTGAACGATTCCGAAAAAGCCGCTGAACAGGTTCGCAGTGGTGAAAATATTGGGGAAGATGTAGGTCCCGCGATGGACCTGGCCTTCTCCCTGAAACCGACGCCATCGTTTACGGCGCGGGCGCTTCTTTTTCACTTCAGCCGACATAAGACGGTTTCTCCCGCATATACGTGCTGGCCTTTTTTGACGAGGATTTCACTCTCCTCGGGTACATAGACGTCCATGCGCGATCCGAACCGGATCATTCCATACCGTTCGCCCTGGATAACCCGATCCCCGATGCCGGGCCAACAGACTATTCTGCGGGCGATGAGGCCGGCCACCTGGGTAAAGACCACATCCACCCCGGAATCGGATTTTACCCACAGCGAGTTTCGCTCGTTCTTCCCGCTTGCATCGGCAAAGTTGGCGGCAAGAAATTTGCCTTTCCTGTAGTCGATGCCCTGAACGGCACCGGATATGGGGATGCGGTTGACGTGGACATCGAATACCGACATGAATACGCTGATCATCAAAGCCGGGCGGTTGATCACGGGCGCCGATTCGACGTGGCGCACCGCTATCACGTTCCCGTCGGCCGGTGAGACTACTTCTCCCTCGCCCGCCATCGACAATCTTTCCGGGTCACGGAAGAAATGTCCGACCAAAAGCGTGAGGGCCAGGAAAAGCAGCGTGATTGCCGGCCAGCCCTGGAGCGCCATGACAATGGTGGTGAACATGGCCGCCGCCACGTAGGGGATTCCCTCGCGGGCAAAAGGAATATGGTTGTATTTCTTTCGAAAATCCCTGGTGTGCAAATATTTACTCCCTGGAAAGCGCTTGAATTAAGCTAGAGCTGTAAGCAGAAGCTTTTACGGCATCAGGAGCGTTCATCCGGAGAATCAGAAAGATAAAATGAACAGAAGCTGTCCCGCCCAGATTCAAAGCCCGCCGGAATATATCCGCCGCCGCAATGCGGGCAAAGCGGGGGAACCTGAGTTCCCCCGCTTTTATTTTCGTTCCTGGTTGCTGGTCCCTGTACTGCAAGTAGCTTGGGTTACGAGTTGTTCCCAAAGACCGACAGGGGCGCAATACCAGGTAGTATTAGACCATTTTGACCGCGTCCAGGAAAGGCATCATGGAGCGGAGCTTGGCGCCCACCTGCTCGAGCAGGAGTTTTCTCTCGCGCTGCCTGGTCGTATTGAACATGGCCCGGCCGGACTGGTTCTCGAGGATCCATTCGCGCGCAAACTGGCCGGACTGGATCTCGCCGAGAATCTTCTTCATCTCCGCACGGCTCTCTTCGTTGATAACACGCTTGCCGCGCGTCAGATCGCCGTATTCCGCCGTGTCGCTGATCGAATAGCGCATGTATGCCAGGCCGCCCCGGTAGATGAGGTCGGTAATCAGTTTGAGTTCGTGCATACATTCGAAAAAGGCGATCTCGGGCTGGTAGCCTGCCTGAACCAGGGTCTCGAAACCGGCCTTGATGAGTTCCGACACGCCGCCGCACAGCACGGCCTGCTCGCCGAAAAGGTCCGTTTCGGTCTCTTCCTGGAAGGTCGTCTCCATGACGCCCGCGCGGGTCGCACCGATGCCGGAGCCGTAAGCCAGTGCGGTCTGGAGTGCGTTCCCGGATGCATCCTGGTGTATCGCCACCAGGGCCGGAACGCCGGCGCCGCGCACATACTCGCTTCTCACGAGATGGCCGGGGCCCTTGGGTGCAATCATGACGACGTCGACGTCCTTGGGCGGCTGAATCTGGCCGTAATGGATGTTGAAGCCGTGGGAAAAAAGGAGCGTCTTCCCGGCCTTCATCGACGGAGCGATGTCCTTGCGGTACAGTTCGGCCTGGGAATGGTCGGGAGTCAACATCTGGATGACATCTGCGGCTTCCGCTGCTTCGCGGGCCGAAACCGGGGTGAACCCGTCCTCGACAGCCTTCTCGTAATTGGCGCCGCCGGCGCGCTGGCCGACGACCACCTGGAACCCGGAGTCGCGCAGGTTCTGGGCCTGTGCGTGTCCCTGGCTTCCGTATCCGATGATAGCGATCTTCTTGCCGCGCAAAGCTTCACGATTCACATCAGTGTCATAGAAAATTCGCATTACTTGCCTCCTTGCTGGATCGGCATTTCTCAGTGCTTTTTGCTGCGTGCCAGAGCTGCTTTGCCGGTACGGGCCACCTCGACGATTCCGATCTGATCCAAAAGATCCATTATAGCATTAATCTTACCTTCGTTGCCGGTTACCTCGAGCGTATAGAAATGAGGGCTTACATCGACAACCTTTGCCCGAAAAATGTCTACTATCCGCAGAACTTCAGCCCTTGTGGCCTGTTCCGCCCTGACTTTTATCAGGGCCATTTCGCGGTCGACAAACTCCGTTTCGGAAAAATCGAACACTTTTATAATATTGATAAGCTTATTCAGCTGCTTGATTATCTGCGACAGCACCCGCTCGTCGCCCGTGGTGACGAGGGTTATCCGGGTGAGACCGGGTTCGTGCGTCTCGGCTGCGGTAACCGTTTCGATGTTATACCCGCGGCCGCTGAAAAGCCCGACGATTCTGGCCAGAACGCCGGGAACGTTTTGGACCAGGATTCCTATTGTAAACCGTTTGTTATCTGTGATGATCACGTGAAATCTCCCCCTGCGCCAGGACCCGGATGCCCCGTATTCCGGAGAATGCATCGTGCATCCGTGACGCGCACCCCGTAGCGAGTATCGAACCGACCTAAGCCAACAGCATCTCGGTAATGCTCTTCCCGGGTGGAACTATCGGGAAAACGCCTTCTTCCTCGGCCACCCGGAAATCCATCAAAACGGGCTTCTTTACGGCAAAAGCCTCCCTGAGCAGCGGTTCGACCTCCTCGGGCCGGGTCGCCCTGAGTCCGACAGCCCCGTAGGATTCCGCAAGCTTCACGAAATCGGGTGACCCTTCCAGGCAGGAGCCAGTGTAGTTCTTCTCGTAGAAGAGTTCCTGCCATTGGCGGGGGAGTCCGAGATAGCCGTTGTTGAGAATAGCCACCTTGACCGGAATGTTGTTGCAGACCGCCGTGCACAGTTCCTGGATGTTCATCTGGATGCTGCCGTCGCCCGCAATGTCGATGACCAGCTTGTCAGGGAAAGCAACCTGTGCGCCTATCGCCGCCGGGAAGCCGTACCCCATGGTTCCGAGGCCCCCGGAGGTCAGCAGCGAGCGCGGATAGTCGAACTGGAAGAACTGGGCGGCCCACATCTGATGCTGACCCACCTCGGTCGTGATGATGGCGTCTCCCTGGGTAAGGTCGTGAATCTTTTCGATCACGAACTGGGGTTTGATGATTTCCTTCCCCTGCGTGTAGGTGAGCGGGTGTTCCATCTGCCAGCCGCGTATCTGGTCGAACCACGAGGCGCGCAGCGCCGCAAGGCCTTCCACCGGTTCGGCTTCGACAAGGTGAAGCAACTGCTGGAGCGCATTCTTGCAATCGCCGACGATCGGGACGTCCACCTCGACATTCTTGCTGATGCTGGTCGGGTCCACGTCAACATGAATGATCTTGGCCTTGGGGGCGAACGTGCTGAGCTTGCCCGTCACGCGGTCGTCGAAGCGCACGCCTACCGCAAGGATGACATCGGAATGGGAGACCGCCATGTTGGCCTGGTAGGTGCCGTGCATGCCGACCATACCCAGCCAGAGCGGGTTTTGCTGCCTGCGGCCGCTCGCATCCGGCATCCCCGCCGGGAACGCGCCCAGCCCCATCAGGGAGCTGGTGACGGGGGCGTGGAGCAGATTGGCCAGCTTGACCAGTTCTTCGGAGGATTCGGAAATGATTATGCCGCCCCCTGCGAAAATGACCGGGGCCTTTGATTTTCGCAAAAGCTGAAATGCGCGGCTGACCTGGCCGGAATGAGCTTCCATTGTCGGCCGGTATCCCGGAAGGTCCACCTTCTTCGGATACCGGAACTCGGTCATGGCCTGGATGACGTCCTTGGGCAGATCGACCAGGACCGGTCCGGGTCTGCCGGTGCGGGCCAGGAAGAATGCTTCCTTGATCACCCGGGCAAGGTCGTTGACGTCCCGGACGAGATAGCTGTGCTTGGTGCAGGGCCTGGTAATGCCGATTATATCCACTTCCTGGAATGCATCGTCACCGATAAGAGCGGTCGGAACTTGCCCGGTGAAGATGACCATGGGAACGGAATCCATATTTGCGGTTGCGATGCCTGTAATGGTATTCGTCGCTCCGGGGCCGGAAGTCACCAGGCATACGCCCACACGCCCGGTCGCCCTGGCGTAGCCGTCCGCCATGTGGGCGGCGCCCTGCTCGTGGCGGACCAGGATGTGCTTTATATTGTGCTTCGGCATCTCGTGGTAGATGTCGAGCACGGACCCGCCGGGAAAGCCGAATATAACTTCGACCCCCTCTTTTTTCAGACACTCGAAAAGAATCTGTGCGCCTCGTAGTTTCATAAAAACCCTTGTCTCACCCTCTGCGGGGCTGTTCAGAATATTCCTGTCGGGCGAGCATGCCGCTCACGGCTCAACTAGCTGAAAACACCGTATTTCCGACATCGCCACAGGAGAAGCAAAAATTCTAACAGGAAAAAAGCTAAGCTGTCAATCAGATTACAGAATCGGAAGCAGGCGAGAAAAAAGGCGCGGGACTTGGGTTTAGCGGGAATCGGCGGCACGTAATCCGTGATTTCCTGTCCGAGAT
>JAEZXS010000099.1 GCA_023442755.1 Pseudomonadota bacterium
ATGATGCACTCGGCGCAATCGGATGTGCTGACACCGTGCTTGTAGGCGAGAATCAGGTCGGTTTTGGAGATGACCCCGGCGGGAATGCCCTTCTCGGTAATGAGCACTGCGCCGAACCGGTGGGCCGAAATCGCCTCCATGACGTTCAAAAGTGTCGCGCTCTTGTCCAGCCTCCAGACCGTCCGCGTCATGATCTCCCGCACCCGCAAAAGGTTGGCGTAGCTGTGACGCACCAGGATGTTCCTGTCACATTGGCGGCAGTACCTGTAGAGAAGCCCGACGATATCGGGATAGGCCAGGACCCCTGCCTCCCGCCCCGCTTCATCATTGCGAACGTAGACCCGGTGAATGTTTTTCTCGCGCATGATATTCAGGGCATGCTCCAGGTTGTCTTCCGCACCGCAGAAGATAGGCGGGCACTGCATGATGCACCGGACGCAGGAGTTCACGGGAATTCCGGCATAGTAGGCGCATACCAGGTCGGTTTTGGAGATCACGCCGAGGGGTTCGAGCTTTTCGTCCATAGTCAGAAGCGAATGGATCTTATTTTTGATGCAGGATCGAATCACCTGTTCGATGCTGGTATCCGCCGAGACGGTCACCGCGAGCCGGCGCATCACCTCGCCCACCTTCAACTTGCTCAGCATGCCCTGAGGATCGAGTACCTGCACGGAACGCCCCTTCAAAAGAGACGGCTTACACACTCTATCAGCAACGAGGCCTTCTCCATACGTCGCGAGCGGTTATTTCCCACAGCCCCCCGTGGCCGCCGCATCATGCAACTCGCATTATTACTTTACCCTTTTTATCACTAGGATAGTTTCATAGCAACATTCATATTTGCACAACTGAATCTTTATTGATTAATTTGCAATGTGTTAGCAATTTTATAAATGCACAATATTTGTATGCACAGTCGAAACTCGTGCAACTCAGTGCAATTCAGGCAACAAAACGCAGTCTCGACATTCGGCAGGAAAAAAAGCAGGATTTACGATGGGAATAGTATGTCGGGCGATGGGCGCGTCTCTCCATGGCGAGGAGAAATCCCCCCTGATGACCGATCGCAGCGGAAGACGGCAAATTCGCCTGTCCGGATCTTTACAAAAATCAGGCTACCAGTTGTAGAACAGTTCCTCCCGGGTCAGGAGTTCACACCCATTGGACGTTATCCGGGCCATGTTTTCGAGCCGCACCCCGCCGAATCCGGGCAGGTAGATACCCGGTTCGATAGTGACGATCATATTCTCGCTGAGCCACACGGGCCTGGTCTTTCTCAATCCCGGCCTTTCGTGAACGGCCAGGCCGACCCCGTGTCCGAGGCCATGGCCGAAGTTTGCGCCAAAACCGGCTTTCCCGATTACCTCGCGGGCGGCCGCATCCGCCTCCGTGGATTCGATCCCGGCGCGTATGACCCTCTGGGCCGCAACCTGCGCCTCCCGCACGATCTTGTAGATCTCCCGCAGTTTCGGATGGGGTACACCGCCCACCCAGGTGCGGGTCAGGTCGGAACAGTACCCGTCGAGCTTGGAGCCCAGGTCCAGGATGACCGATTCTCCATTCCTGATGCGCCGGTCCGTCGGAACCGCATGAGGAAGGGCCGCATTCGGGCCGCCGGCAACGATCGGAGGAAAAGACACCGCCTGCCCTCCTCCCTCTCGGATGGTCTTTTCGATAAGCCAGGCAATCTCCTTCTCGGTCCTGTCTTCGCAAAGCGCTTCCCAGGCGGCCTTGACAGCCAGTTCGGTGAGTCTTACCGAATGGCGGATGCGATCGACTTCAGCTTCGTCCTTGATTACCCTGAGATTTTCGACCAGGTCTTCGGTCTTGACAACCTCGGCCGAGGGACGGGCTTTGCCGAGCGTTTCCGATACTTCTCCAAATAACTTGCAGGTAAGGAAATGCGCCTCGATGCCGAGCCTGTCCGTTTTGAGTTCGGCCAGGAGTTCGGGCAGGAGTTGGGCGAGTCCCTGCGTATAGATAAAGATATCGAAACCGGAGGCTTCCTGTTTGGCGGCTTCTTCGTATCGGGGGTCCGTAAGAACGCACGCGGCGTTTTCGGTTATCAGAAGGTACCCTGAACTCTCGGTCAGATTGAGGTCTTCGGCCTCATAGCCACTCAGGTAATAGCGATTTTCAGGAACGGCGACCAGGAAGGTGTCCAGGTTTTCCTGTGACATGATTTGACGAAAACGATTAAGTCTATCCAAAAAGTGTTTTTTCGACATGAGATTTTCCTTGAAGATGCCGTTCCACAAATTGCGCCGTATGGCGTACGTTAGAATTCTATTTATTCATACCACTGAATAGATGAAATCGAAATAGTCAAGCGTGGATTCAGAATCCGGATACGCTTGCAGGTCCGCCGCGAGGCACTTCGGCGGGCAGGGTCGAAGTGGCACCGGACGGGGCTGCAGCGAAGACAATAAGCATTTCTCTTCCCGTATGCACGGTCCAGCACCAGGCGGTCCGAAACGCCCCGAACCGCGCGAAGCCCCCTGTTTCCTCAATTCGCTTGACAAGGTCGGTCAATCTATGCAATAGGTTTTACTGTAAGGCCTAAATGTGAAGAAAGGCACTATATCTTCTTTACAAAAGACCTTTTTCGCATTGTTTTTCCCCTAATGCCTGTTGTTTTCGCGATGTCCGCCCTGGCATTCATCCTGTGCTGAAATTTTGCTGATCCTCGACCTCGAATTCACACTTCAAGCAGTATCCCGCAATTCCAATTAGTCTGGTTGTCCAAGAGCTGATTTCCTGGACTGCCGCCCCAGATTTATCCGGCAGGCAGAGGTGGAAATTGCCGCTACCTCTGTTTTAGACGCTTGTATTTCACGTTCCGGCCGCTCTCTGCATACAACGCTCTAATTTTATTCTTTTCATACGAATCCTGAAGCAGGCAGACCTTGTGAAGAGCCGGCCACAGTCAGAAGAAAGGAGGTGATGGGACAGTCGCCCTGATTTGGCCCTTCAGAACAGGTCAATTGGAATCATCCATTCGAGACTGACGATCATAAGAAAGGATTCAGGCTATGGCAAATCAGACTATCGCGGCAACAACTGCAGAGGTAAGCTTCCCCCGATGGATTCCTCTGTTGGGAGGGGTACTCGGCAGCACTACTTGCGGGTTGCTCTTGTATGCCTGGAGTGTGTTCATCGCCCCCTTGAATAAAGCCTTCGGATGGAACCGGGCGGAAATCGCTCTGGCTTTCGCCATCGCTTGCCTCATCTTTGGGCTGGTCACGTTCCCTTCCGGACGGTTCAGCGATAAAGTCGGCCCCAGAAAAGTCGTATTCGTCGGCGGCATCATTCTGGCTATCGGCTTCATAGCGGCAAGCTATACCACAACGAAGCTCTGGCTCTACATTACTTATGGAGTTATCGCGGGCTTCGGCGGAGGCGTGGTCTACCTGCCCCCCATTGCAACGGCGCCCAAGTGGTGGCCGGACAGAAGAGCCCTTGCAACCGGTTTCACCGTCGTAGGGCTCGGCCTGGGCTCCTTCATCATGGCGCCTCTGGCCACATGGCTCATCGGCCGCCATCCTGAGGGGTGGAGAGACGTCTTCTTCTACGTCGGCATCGCCATGGGAATCATGTGTATCCTTTCCGCCATGTGTCTCAAAGTCCCGCCTCCGGGATGGAAACCCGCCGGCTGGAACCCGCCTGCCCCCAAACCGGGAGCGGCCGTCACCAGAGACTACACGCACGAGGAAGCGCGGAGCACGCCCCAGTTCTGGCTGCTCTACCTGAGCTATTTCTGCGGTTCTTTCGCCGGCCTCATGATCATAGGCCACATCGCAGCCCACGGAATCGATCGAGGACTCGATAAGATGACCGCATCCTACGCGGTAAGCGCACTGGCTATAGCCAATGCCGCAGTCCGCATCCTCATCGGCCTCGTCATCGATAAGATCGGAACCAAGAAGTGCTTCATAGCCGTATTTCTGCTGCAGGTTGTCGCTCTTCTGCTCCTATACCCCGCAGGATCCAATATCATGTTCCTGGCAATCATAGCGATTCTGATCGGCTGGAACTACGGCTCCATGTTCACCCTGTTCCCCGCGAGCTGTCTTGCTTACTACGGACCGACCGCACAGGGCTCCAACTACGGTCTGCTGTTTACTGCATGGGGCCTCGCCGGTTTTGCCGGACCTTTCGTCGGCGGCTGGCTGAAGGATATGACAAAGACTTACTGGGTGCCTTTCCTGGTTTCCGCGGTGGTTGTCCTCATTTCCGTTCTGATTTCGGCAACGATAAAACCCCCTGCAAAGAAAGTGTAAGCATCCCCTCCCCCAGCCCCCCGGCCCGTCCGGGGGGCATCGTCACCCATCTCTTCCGGAGATAAAGCCAAGGGATATCCCGGCTTTCATATTTCGCTACGGTCCGGAAAAGTCGCCCGGTTCCGAACCAACCTCACTCGCTGCATCGGCGGACACAATCAGGGACCGACTCCGAATACGCGGTCTATGAACCGCTCCTCCCAGCTTCCATCCTTGCACACATAGCATTTTTTCTCTTCACAGACCTGCGAGCCGTTCGAATATCTCGAGCCGCTCCAGAGGCACAGTTTATCTTCCATTGTCTTCTCCTTTCCCGATTCCGGGAAATCCATGCCGGGACAACCT
>JAEZXS010000262.1 GCA_023442755.1 Pseudomonadota bacterium
AGCCTACGCTGTTCTCTTTCTGTAAACTGTCCGTTGTTTTTCATCTACAACCCAAAACCGGCCAGATCATCAATGCGGTGTTCCCAAACCCAATCAATTCCTTCTCCAGCTTCATAACCAAGATAACCTGTATCGAAGTAGCCGCATAGGAACAGGACAAAACGCACTTTTTCCCCGTATGTACCGATAAGCTGATTGATTTTTGTGGCCTCTTCTTTGCGGCGCTTATTCACGTTCGTGAAATCGCCTGCCGATTTTGCCTCAATGAACAAAGGCAAATCACCCTTTTGGGCTGTTTTAGGCATCACCACAGTATCAATTGGTATGTTGATGTTTTTATTGCCTTCCAGTCTGACTGGAACATTTAAGCGAAAAGAAAAAGTCCCTGGTGGCATTACATCAAACTTGGTTCCATTTCCTAAAGGCAGTTTCTCATAACCGCGTGCTTTTAACCAAGTGGCGATAGCGGCAAGCTGCCGCTTTTCCTGAGCATTACGTATGATCGGATTTGCCACAGAACCACAAAGCCGGTCGGCAACAATGGTAGCTGCTCGGTAAATCTCGGGTGCAGAAGGTTTTGTTTTCTTGCTGATCCAAACAAAGATATCCGGGTCTGCCATACGTTCAATAATTTGGCTGATCTGCTCGAGATTACTTTCCAGTGCGGCGGGCTTCATACGCGGGGGCAGTTTCCCTTCTTCCATTTTGTGAACCAAGTTCTGTGAAACCCCAGCTAACCCAATGAGCCTATCAACTGCCAGAGGCGGACAGGTGGACATGCGTAAAGTTGGTAAAACAGCCGGGTTACTTTTAAGTATTTTCGTTTTGATGTTGGTCAGATTTTCGGTGGCTGCTAAAGTTTGTTCAACAGCCTCCGTCGTTTTAATTCGCGTATTCCGGAAAGCCTCTGGCGCAAATTCAATGAACCAAGCGTTATACATATCGACGGATCGGGCAATATCTTTTTTCCATAAATCCGGATTGCCTCTGTTGACCATGCTTTTGAACTCCTTCTCTATCGCCAGAGCCTTTCAAACCGTGCCGGATGGATGCTGTATATAAGACTGTGTGCTGTATGTTTCTGTGCCTCGAGATAGTTTAAATGAGCCCATGTATCCGCACCTTGGTCAGCCAAGGCAAAGCCGTATGATGGCGCAGCATAATGGAGTGCGCCGGCAATGGTGAACCCACCAGATCGGCATAATTGCGGATCACGCGGAGGTCCGTTTCCCCGTCAAGAGGGCTTCCCCGTACGCTCACGCAACGGTATCCACCTTAGAAGACAACGGCTTCACCCGCAATCCGTTCCGGAAATCAGCAGAAACCAGTTAGGTCTTCCATTGTTTTTTCTCATGCCATGGAGGGCTTGAATTTCGCACACAGTCTATACCACCTTTTTGCCTTGGACAAACATTTTTGCCGTTCTCAGGTTACACGACAATGGGACCTACTCCCTCAGCCTGCCTGCTACGCGCTTGCAATGAATGCGACACTAGGGAGGGGCCACACGGTGGTTCAAAGTCGAAAAAACCTGTTGGCTCTTTGTTGGCTTTTTAAAAATATTCACCCAGATTTAGTGGAAAAATTGGACTATGTGGAAAAACCGAATTGGCTCTCAAGGCTGGTTCACTGTCTTCGGAAGGTGTGTTGTGGGCCTCTCACGCCGGAGACACGGGTTCGAATCCCGTTGGGACTATTGAAAATTCCAGGAAAGAACAAGCCCCGTTTCGGCGCTTCCGAAACGGGGCTTTTATTTTGTACTCTTGGTCAAACGACCTCGGCACTCCAGGATCAGGCAATCTGCTTCTGCCCGCCTTTGCACCATGCCCATCCTTCTCTCGGATTCAGGTGAATTCGGCGATTGAAGTCCAATGGCTCGACCGGTTTTATTATCCCGAGATCGACCAGTTCACTTGCCGCCTCGACGAGTTTTTCCTTCGTGCCGTTCCACACTTCCAGGGCACTGTTCAGGGTCGGCTTTTCCCCGTCGTCGATCCGGGAGCACAGGATTATGTAAAGAGACGTTGCATAAACGCCGGCGTTGCATTCAAAAATCATTCGATCCATGGTCATGGGTTTCGAAGGCATCGGGAACATGATTTCTCCTGGTTTTCCGAACATGCCGATGGCATGCAAGAAAGCGGGCGGCTCTCATCCCGGTTTCGGGGGAGCTGAAAGCCGCCCGATTGAACGGTTTTTCCGTCAGGCTCTTCTCAGATGCTGTCGATCATGGCGAAAATCTGCGAGTCCTCGAACCCGTTCAGACGGATTGCACCCGAACGGCAAGAGGCGGCGCACAGTCCGCATCCTTTACACAGACCCCGGTTGATTTCGGCCTTGCCCTTTTCATTGAACCCGGGCGCCGAATACGGGCAGATGCTGACGCAGGTTCCGCACGCGCTGCACATGGCCTGGTTGGTTTCCGCAACCGTCCCGCTCACGGTCACCTTATCCGTCGAGAGCAGGCAGGTGGCCCGGGAAGCCGCGGCAAGGGCCTGTGCAATGCTTTCGTCTATCGATTTCGGGGCGTGCGCCATACCGCAGACGAATACCCCCTCGGTGGCGAAATCCACGGGCCGGAGTTTGGGGTGCGCTTCCACGAAGAAGCCATCCTCGTTTACGGGCACCTTGAAAAACTGCCCGAGCGCCTCAGCCGGCGAAGGTTCGATCGCGGTCGCAAGTACCAGCAGACCCGTGTTTATCGTCACCGGCCTTTGCAGGATCGGTTCGAAAGCCGTAACTTCGAGCCCGTTCCCGTTGACTCCCACCTTAGGCTTCTCATCCGCTTCATAGCGAATGAACATGACGCCCTCTTTCCTTGCCCGGGTGTAGAGGTCCTCACGTTCGCCATAGGTCCTGATGTCCCGGTAGAGAACGTAAACCGGCATTTCGGGATTGGTCTGCCTGAGGTGGATGGCGCTTTCCATGGTATGTGTACAGCAGACGCGGCTGCAATAGGGGTGCTGCGACTCCCGCGATCCGACGCACTGCACGAAGACGGTTGCCTCCGTGCGATTTACCGGAAGTCCGCCCGACATCATCCGGGCATCGAATTCCAGATGTGTGATCACGCGCGGGTCCCGGCCATAGAGATACTCGACGGGTTTGAATTCGCTGCCGCCGGTGGCGAGAATGGCAACGCCGTGCCTGATTTCAACCCTGCTGCCGTCCTCCATCTTCAGTTCCGAGGAGAAATTGCCCACAAAGCCCTGGACGCGGTCCAGTTCGGCCGACTTGTAGACCCGTATCGAAGGATGCTGTTCGACGCTGTTCGTAAGTTCCTCCACGAACTCGCCGATGTTCTCCCCTCTCCAAGTCTTGTTGAGGAGCCTTGCGTTGCCGCCCAGTTGCGGGGACCTTTCGACCAGGTGAACCTCGAAACCCTGATCGGCAAGGGCTTTGGCTGCGGTCATGCCTGCAACCCCGCCGCCGACAACCAGGGTGACCGGGATAATGTCGAGCTGCGTTTCCCGAAGAGGTTCGAGAAGAGCGGCCTTGGAAACCGCCATGCGGATGAGGTCTTTGGCCTTCTCGGTCGCCGCCTTGGGGTCGTGGCTGTGTACCCAGGAGTTCTGATTGCGAATGTTTGCCATCTCGAAAAGGTACTTGTTCAGGCCGGCATCGAGCAGCGTTTCCTGGAAAAGCGGCTCGTGCGTTCTGGGAGTACACGCAGCAACGATAACCCTGTTGATCCCCTGCTCCCGGATCACATGGGCCATCTTGACCTGGGTATCCTGCGAACAGGTATAGAGATTATCCTCGACGTAGGTCACAAAAGGCAGGGTTTTAGCATATTCCCGGACCGCGGGAACATCCACGACACCGCCGATATTTATGCCGCACTGGCAAACGAAAATGCCGATCCGGGGGCGTTCGCCCAAAACGTTCGTCTCTTCCGGGAGCACTTTTTCCTTCGTCTCCGTGCCGCGCGCGTCATGCAGCAGAATTCCTGCGGCAGCCGCCGCCGCGGACGCTTCGGTGACCGACTGGGGAATGTCTTTCGGCCCCTGGATGGCGCCGCACACATACACGCCGGGGCGGGATGTCGCTACGGGAGTGAAACTGCCGGTTTGGACAAAATTCTGGGAGTTCAGTTCTATGCCGAGGCGGGATGCCATCTTTTCCGCTTCCCGGGGCGACTGCAACCCCACCGACAGCACCACCATGTTGAACTTTTCAACCGTCTGGGCGCCGCTCTCGTCGACATACGTCAGTTCCACGTCGCCGTCTTTTGCCGGCATGATCGAGTGCACACGCGAGCGGACGAACCGGACTCCATGATCGCGCGCTCTCTCGTAGTAGCGCTCGAAGTCCTTTCCGTGCGACCGGATGTCCATGTAAAAGACAGCCGTATCCAGGGAACCGTGAGCATGCTCCATGGCAATGACGGCTTCCTTGATGGCATACATGCAGCACACGGAAGAGCAGTACGGCTTGTCGGCCTGGTTCAGGTCGCGGGATCCCACGCACTGGAGCCAGGCGATCTTCTGCGGCTCCTCCCGGTCCCACGGCCGCATCAGCCTGCCCCTGTAAGGTCCCGATGCGCTCAGGATTCGTTCGAACTCCAGGCTGCTCACCACGTTGGGGAGCTGTGTGTATTCGTAGGCGTCCAGCCTGGCCGGGTCGAACACTTCGGTGCCCGTCGCAACGACTATGGCCCCCACCTCCAGCTTCGTCCTGCGCGGTTCGTCCGCATAGCGGATGGCCTTTGCCAGGCAGACCGTCTCGCATATCCCGCAGCCGAGGCAGACATTCCTGTCTATGCTGTACACCTGGGGCACGGCCTGGGCATAACGGATGGAAGGGACCGGCCTGCTGTCAAGCCCGCAGTTGAAGTCGTTGGATGTCGACATTGGACAGACCTGGGCGCATTGCCCGCATCCGGTGCACCGCTCGGCATCGATGTAACGGGGATTGTTCACCAGCGTCGCCGTAAAATGCCCCGCTTCGCCCTCGAGGGATTCGAGTTCGGAATTCGGGGTGATCTTTATGTTCAGGTGCCGGCCGACCTCGACCAGCTTGGGGGAGATAATTCACATGGTGCAGTCGTTGGTGGGGAATGTCTTGTCGAGCTGGGCCATCAGCCCTCCCACGCAGGGAGAACGATCGACCAGGTGGACGAAATAACCCGAATCGGCCAGGTCCAGAGCCGTCTGCATACCGGCAATCCCTGCGCCGAGCACCATCACCGTGCCAAGCTTTTCGGAATCAGCAACCGTATTCATATCAAGAACCCTTTCAGTTCAAAAATTCCGGGAAGAGATTTCTTATGCGGCAACCCTGAGGAAGCGCGGCGTACGCCCCTCGTAGCTGTGAAGGTCGGCCTTCCCGCACTTCTCCAGCTCGCCCAGGCGAATGGAGACTTCGTAGACCGGCATCCCCGTGGCCTCCGACATCTCAGCCACGGTCAGGGGGCCTTTCTTCAATGCTTCCAGGATGAGGCCTTTTTGATACTCGGTGCGGACTATACCGCTCAGCAGTTCTCCGTACCTGTCTTCCGCCAGTTTTTCGTGGAAGACGTTTTCCCGCTGAGTAAGCTGCCTGTCCATGCCCATCAGCCATCGCAGGCGGGGAGAACCGAGAACACCCTCCACAACGGCCAACTCCGTCTCGAACCGTTCAAGCGCAAAATGCCCCATCTCCTCGACCGTATGGGTCAGGTCTTTGATGTAATCCGCGAACATCTGTCC
>JAEZXS010000102.1 GCA_023442755.1 Pseudomonadota bacterium
TCTCGAGGCCAAGCTGTGTAGGACAAAACCTGACTTCCCAATGAGAGAACATCCTATAAAAAAATCAGACTCGTGCCGACATTCTTTAATTGGAGGCTGTGCGATTTTACAGGCGCGCAAACAGGAGTGAGTGAAAGCGTTGAAGTTTGAAATCTTCTTGAACACGTTTAAGGGACAGGGGGGGCCTGGGCGGTTAGCGGATACGCTCTGCCGACTGCCATTCCCGAGGTTGGAAGATGGAATGTTGCGCCACGAAGGCTTTCACTGGCTTGCTGAGATGCGGGGGATCAGGTGCTGAAAGCTGGTTTTTACTTTCCCCAGGAATATTTCACCCCCGCCTGCTCTAAACAGCTCTCATCAAAGGTGCAGAGGCTGCGAAGAATGGTAGCTGCGCGAAGTCTGATATTTCTACCATAGTCGAACCACATTTTTTACAAGGAGAAAGCGATGTCCATTAACGTGTATGATCGCGCCACGGAAGTAACCCCGTACGAAAGAATGTTCGCATGCTATAAGGGCGAGAAGCTCGACCGCGTACCTGTCGAAGTTCATCCCCGCTGGTCTGCCCTGGAGTATATCGGAGCTACGTTCAAGCAGGCTTGGGATGATCCCGATCTGTTCGTAAAGGCTCAGATCATGGCCCAGGAAAGATTCCAGTATGACTCCGTGGCCGACTACATCATGATGGGACCCGTTGAAGAAGCAATCGGCGCGACCCTCAAGTACCCTGAAGACGACGTTCCGCAGATCGCAGAGCCCTTCATCAAGACCAAAGAGGACATGAAGAAGGCCAAGTGGAAGCTGGATCCGCGCAAAGACGGCAACATGCCCAAGGTTCTGTACATGATTAGCCGCCTGAAGGAAGAACTCATCAAGCGCGGCAAGGGAAAGCAGCAGGTACCCATCGTAACCTGGGGAAGCTGCCCCTCGCGTACCGCCGCTTGCCTTACCGGTTTCAAGGAATGGTTCCTGATCGTTGCCAAAGACCCGGATTGGGCAGTTGAACTTATGGAAACAGCTATGGACAGCTGGCTCCAGATGCTGATCGCAGCACACGAAGCCGGTGCCGATGCCGTTTGGATCAACGATCCCGTTTCCTCCGCAGACTGCATCTCCCGCACGCACTATGAAAAACTGACCCAGCCGTACGAGAGAAAGTTCATCGAAGCCATCCGCCGCGAAACCGGAATGCATGTTTCCTTCCATCCCTGCGGAAACTGGCACGATCGTCTCGACCTCATCTTCGAAAACCAGGCAGACGGCTACTTCCTCGGCCCCATGAACATCGACCTCTGCGCACAGAAGGCCAAAGAAGTAATCGAAAAGGGAACCAACCCCCATCTGCATTTCCTCAACGGCAACTACGGCGCTGCGACGAAGACCTCCACCGCCGACAGGAAGCCTGTTTCCTATGCAACCACTCTGAAGTTCGGTACGCCTGATGAGCTGATCGAAGAATCCAGGATCGTCATCGAAACTGTTGAAGGCGCCGGAATCCGTTGCATGCTCGGGCCCAACTGCCATGAACCCAAGAATACGCCTTTCGTAAACCGCGATGCTACGGTTTTCGCAGCTCGCAAGTATGGACAATACAAATAGCCCAGGAGGAATACGTGAGCCTGTTAGCACAAATTCAGAAAGCGGTCTTCGAAGGAGACGAGCAGTTGACGGTGGACCTGGTAAAGCAGGCACTTGCCGCCGGCGAAAAAGCTCAGACAATCGTTGACCAGGGTCTGGTAAAGGGTCTCCATGACTGCGGCGCCGGTTATGAAGCCGGTGAAAAGTTCATCCCCGAAATGCTGATGGCAGCTGAAGCCATGAAGGCATCCATGAGTCTTCTCAAGCCGCACCTTGCAGCGGCCGACTCCGTCGCCGGTGGTAAGATTGTTCTCGCCACGGTAGAGGGCGACGTTCATGACATCGGACTCGAACTGGTATCGACGATGCTGGGAAGCGCCGGTTTCGAAGTCAACTTCATGGGTCCGGATGTTCCGACCCCGGCCATCATCGAAGCAGTAAAGAAGGACAAGCCGCAGATTCTTGGCCTTTCCGCACTTCTTACGAACACGATGGACGTTATGCCTGAAATCATGCAGAAGCTCGAGGCCGAGGGCCTGCGCAGCTCTGTCAAGATTCTCATCGGCGGAGCCCCTGTTTCGCAGGATTTCGCTGACAGAATCGGCGCCGAAGGCTATGCCTACGATGCAGCGGCAGCAGTACCGGTAGCAAAGAGACTGGTAGCCTAGCTCGTATCTTGGTACACTGTTGAATGTTCGGAGGGTCGTTTTATACGGCCCTTCGAACATTCTTCGTTTCCGGACTTGCACATCGCGATATAATACTCGGAGCTTATGCAGGTCGTCTCACAGGAGGCGCTTTAACTCGATAAACACCTGACAGGGAGCCCCGGATGGTGGAAGAAAAAAAAGAAAAGGAATCGCATCCCCCCAAGGGTGTCACCCGTAGAGATTTCACCAGGATAGCTGCTACATTCGGTCTTACTTCGACCATGCTCGCCTATGGAGGGCTGGCCAGGGCCGGATCCCCACCCGATGCCCTGCAGTTGGCGCAAAAGGCTGCCGAGACTGCAAAAGAGCGCTCCAAAGTCACCCCCAAAGTCAAACTCAAATACGGCATGGCCGGCCATGATATCGAGTCCACCTGGGTCGCCAAAGTCGGTACCTACGATTTCATCAGCGACATAGAGGAGCGTACGGACTACGCCATCCAGATCGACGCAATGGCCGCCAACTCCGGCTGCGGCGAAATGACCTGTACCGAGAAGTGCATCCAGGGCATCATCGATCTCTATTGCACTTCCACCAACAACGCTTCGGCCGTGTGCCCGTACTTCAACATTCTCGACTTCGGCGCCCTTTGGCCGTCACGCGCCGCCCTCTATTCCTTCGCCCTCGACTACAGAAGCGAGGACCTCTACCGCGAGCCCATGAGAAGACTCTACGGCCTCGAAATGCTCTTCGGGGACTACGGACTGCGCGGCTTCTTCATGAGCAAGGTGAAATACGGCGAAGGCAAGCCGGCGCTCGACACGCTGGATAAACTCAGGGCCACCGGAGCAAAGTTGCGGACAACCGGCACCCTTTTCGGCCTGAAAAGCATGCAGCTCATGGGTGTGAATCCCGTGGCCATTTCCTACGAAGAAGTTGTGGATGCCGTGCGCCAGGGAGCCATCGACGGCGCTGAAGCGTGGGAAATCCCGTTCGAGATGATTCATTTTACGGAATTCACCGGGCAGTACCTCTACCTCAAGTATTGCTCGGGCAACTGGACTACGGGCATGAATGTCAAAAGCCTCGAGAAGATGCCTGCGAACCTGAGAGATGCCCTCATGGAATCGGCATACCTCGCCCAGGTTGCCACACTGGGCAAGGAAGAAGCATCCATCTGGATGAAGGCCGGATCGGGCGAATGCGACCCCCCTCCCCCGTCCACCGAACACTGGAGAACCGGAATCCGCAACATCCAGTGGTCCGATGAGGAAATGACGAAGCTCGAGAAGCTGATCTCCCCCAGGCACAATCCTGACCCATGGAAAGACTGGATGGACAAGCTCAACAAGCTCTACACACGCGGCGACATTTTCGAGAAAATGTATGCCATTGCCCACGAAGTCCCGGCGAATGCGTATGCAATCGACATAATTCCGAAGCGCTGGTGGAAACCGAATCCTCCCTGGTGGAATGATCCGGCGACGGCTCCCTGGAGGAGAGGGAACGGCTACTTCGGAAGAACCATGGATAAGAAGATCAGCATCATAAACAAGAACAAAAGGTTAAACTGATCCCGGCCCAGAGCAGGACATGACACTCGAAGATATCCAAAAATTGGCTGAAGAGCTTGAAGGGAAAAGAGTCGAACTCGAGACTCAGAACGAACAGCTCCAGGTCATGCACTGGCAGCTCGAGGAATCCCGAAGAAAATATTCCGACCTCTATCATTTCGCCCCGGTCAGTTACCTTACGTTGAACCGCGGGGGAAGAATTCTCGAGGCAAATTCCACGTCTGCCCTGATGCTCGGCCGTCAAATGGGTGCCGTTGTAGGAACCCTCCTGGCCTCCGACATCCATCCCGACGACAGGCCCTGCTTTGCTCGCCATCTCACGGACGCCTTCAAGAGCTCAGAGCGACTCACCTGTGAGCTACGGCTCATAAAGAGCAACCACGAAGAACTTGATGTCCTGCTCGACAGTATCCACATCGAGGACTCCACTGGAAACGAATTCCTCAGAACGGCAATCATCGATATTTCCGACCGCAAGCGCAGGGAAGAAGCTTTGCGGGAAGCACGCGACGAACTGGAACTCCGCGTCCAGGAGCGTACAGCGGAACTGGTCGAGGCAAACAGGCTGCTGCGGGTGGAAATTGAGGAGCGCAAGAAGGCGGAAGAGGCATTGCGGGCCAGCGAGGATAAATACAAGTCCATTTTCGAATACAGCATGGACGGCATTCTCCTGAGCTCTCTGATTGACGGGACCAATTATGCCGCCAACCCCACCCTCTGCCATATGCTGGGTCGAACGGCCGAAGACATTTGCCGGATAGGCAGCGGCATTGTCCCGGCAACCCCCCGGATGGCCAAGCTCCTCAAAGATCGCGAACGTTCCGGCAGTTCCCGGGGGGAACTGCAGATGATGCGTGCAGACGGCAGCACCTTTCCTGCGGAAGTCACATCGAGTATTTTCATCGGCAAAGATGGAGAAAAGAAGGCCAGCGTAATCATCCGCGACATTACCGATCGGAAGCTGACCGAAAAGCTGCTTCGAATTCAACGCGATATTGCCGTAACAATCGGCGCAGCCAGCTCAATGAACGAAGCCCTCGATTCCCTGCTTACGGCCCTGCTGGAAATCGAGGGAATCGATTCGGGATTTGTCTATATCGTGGACGGGCCGAGCGGCAACCTGCTCCTGATCTCGCACAAAGGTATTTCTCTTGTATTCGTACAGCGTATCCTGCGCCATGATGCCGGTTCGCACATGGAAAACCCCAGGCTCCGCGGGCTGCCGTTCTACTGGCCCAAGTCGAATGTCGGCCCCGAACTCGATGCCATCCTGGAAAAGGAAAGTTTGAAGGGATTTGCCGTCGTACCGGTAAAGAACGGAGACGAGGTCGTTGCCGTGCTGAATCTTTGCTCCCACACCCAAAGCGGGATGGGGCCCGGCACGACCGATACGCTCGAAGCCATCGCCGCTCAGATTGGAGGCGTAATGGCCCGCATCAGAGCTCAGGAAGCACTGGATGAGAAAAACCGCCACGTGCAAGAAGTCAATGCGGCCCTGGGCACCCTTTTCAAACAGCGAGACAACGACAAGAAGGCACTCGAGGAATCCATGCTGGCAAACGTAAAGAACCTGGTTTTGCCCTGTGTGGAGAAACTGCACAAATCCCGGCTCGGCCTCGATCAGCAATTCTACCTCGAATGCCTCGAACGTCATCTCAAGGAGATCACCTCCCCTTTTATAAGCAGGCTCTCCTACGAATCCGCCGGGCTAACGCCGATGGAAATCCGCGTATCCGATCTTCTGAGGCAGGGAAGGAGCACGAAGGAGATTGCCGATCTTATCGGAACCTCGGAAAGATCCGTGCACTTTCATCGACAAAACATCAGAGACAAGCTCGGACTCCGGGGAAAGAGGTCGAATCTGCGATCTTATCTCTTGTCACTTTCCTGAAAGATTACCGGTCCTACACGCTCTGCGCCGGCCGGATTACATCCATCCTCCCGGATTGGCTCCTGGCTTGACTTTCCTGACACAACCCTCTTTCGGCCCGCTTCCACAATAAGTTGTCTTGTGTCAGAAACAGTCTTACAAGCCGCCAATTTTATCAGTTTTTACCTGTCATTTTCCTGTCAATCATTGGGTAACCACGCGTCGCGGCATTGTGTTACTACTGCCATATTGCGGGGCAATCCCATCATGCTGCGTTGAAACGCTCCTCCCCGCATCCATTTATTTAAACTGGAAATTACGAAACAGGGACAGAGATGGCCATGAATGCTGTGAAAAAGGGAATCGGAAGTTCCTGCTCCGACTATACACTCACTCCGAAGAACCTCGAGACAAAGGCCCGGCTCTCGTACCGCGCCAACGGCCGCCAGCCCGCCAGGCCGCCCATGTCCACATTCTACGGGGAAAGCGATGGAGAAAATGTGTGTTCCGAGCTGAACGCCGAGATCAACACCGAGCTGGCAGGGCCTGAAGGACAGGCGCCGGCCGCCCTCATCGGCGCCGCCCGGCATGTGCAGGATCTTTTGGATGCACCCGGTGCAATCATCTTCTCCAACCTCATCAAGGGACCGAGCTGGTTCAAGGACGAGAAAGAATGCATCGAGGCGGCCGCTATCGATATGCAAGGCACGATCCTGCTCGACACTCTCATCCGTCCCAGCAAGCCGATTTCCGACGCGGAAATCGCGACATCCTACAGGCACGGCATAACGAACGAAATGCTTTCTTCCGCTCCATCCTGGCCGGAGGCATTCGAGAAGGTCCGGTCCACCCTGTCCGATGCAAGCTGTGTTGTTACCTACAGTCCGGAATTCACCATGGCGGAATTCGAGGAGTCTTCGAACCTGTGGGCGATTGGCGCACTGGAATGGCCGGAGGTGGAAGACCTCAGGCGACTGGAAATGGCTTTTGCCGACAAATGGAACCAACGGTTCAATATATGGAAACCCGACACCCTGCCGGGCAGGAGCTATCGAGCGCTTTTTAACTGCCGTGCGTGCCTGACTTTGATGCACGAGATGGCAAAAAATCTCAAGAGTTGAGCGGCTTCATTACTCCGTCCACAATGGCTTCCAGACCACCCGATCGATTCAGAACCATGTGGCTGTCTGGGAACTTGGTTCAACCCGAGTGACACTTCGAGAAAGGAGGATAGCCATAATTACTTAATAATTTCGTGCTTTAAGGGACCGATACTCGACAGTGTACTTGTAGGACTAAACCTGACGCAGGAACTAGAGTACATCCTGACAAAAGAATCAGACTGATGCCGACATTCTTTGATTTCCGTTTATGAGATGGTCACTAGGCTGGCACAATGGAAATATTCATTTCCGCATTTTTTCAAGTGTTTAGTTACGGGCGTCATCCCGGCGCCTGCAGAAGATCAAAGCGTTCAAGCAAGAGACTTCAAACTACAAGGAGAACCAGGAGTCCAATGATTGGGGAACCATCCCCTCTGGTATGACTGGTTGTCCTATCGGCTTCAAGGAATGGTTCTTTATTGTCGCGGGATCCCGATCTGACAGCAGGGGTAGGGAGACTGCAATAGCGGTTTCCCACAGCTGTCAGTCATAACAACAACCAAAGGGAGGCAAGGCGATGGAACGTAACGGTGAATTGGGAACACTAATAACTGATTTTCAGGCAGGCAAAATGGACCGCCGGACTTTCGTCAAGCGGGCCGGACTGCTGGGTCTGACCATGTCGAGTATCGGAGCATTTCTGTCTTCGATGTCTCTTCCGGATGTGGCCCAGGCACAGGCTCCTCCGGCAGGCAAACCGGCAAATGTCACGGTAGGCTTTTTCCCGACCTGGATTGGCGGTTTCTCCTGCGTGGTTCTCAAGAACCTCGAACTCTGGAAGAAGCACCTTCCGGCAGGCAGCAAGGTCGATTGGGATATCCAGACTGCTGGACCTCCGATGGCTGCCAACATGATGGCAGGCAAGACCCAGATCGGCTACCTCGGGGACATGCCGGGTATAGTCGCGAGCACCAAACGCGAAGTCGCCGACCTGCGGCTTGTTGCTCTCAACATGTATTCGGATACCGGCCAGATGTGCTCCGAAATGTTCTCCCGCATCGATGCTCCGGATTTTAAGAGCGTAGATGAAGCAGTCAAGTGGCTCGACGGGAAAAACATTGCAGTCGCCCAGAAAGGCGGCTGCGCAGACAAGTTTTTCCAGACCCTCGTAAAGAAAACCGGCATCAAGCCTGCCTCCGTGCAGCTTCTCGATCCCACGATCATCAAGACGACGCTCCAGGCCAAGAAAGTGGACGCCGCCGCCGTCTTCCAGCCCCACGCCGCCCAGATCATCAATCACGGCATGGGCAAGCTGATGTTCACCGGCTCGACCTGGCTCTCCAAGGACGGCAGCTTCATCATCATGCGCAAAGACTTCATCGATGCGTATCCCGATGCAGCTAAAGGCTGGCTCAAAGCAGAACTCGAGGCAGCTCTCTACATGCTGAAGAACCCGATGCAGGTTGCCGAGATGATCGCAAAGGAACTGCCCGGCTTCACCCTGAAAGACACCTGGTCCTCGCTTTACGGACAGTATCCGGCAAACAGCGGCTCCAAGGAGAACAACGTCATTCTGCAGGAAGCTTACGACGATCAGATCATGGCTTACATCAACGAAGCCTTCCAGTTCCTGCATGGGATCGGTTCCATTCCCATTGA
>JAEZXS010000195.1 GCA_023442755.1 Pseudomonadota bacterium
GGTAATGACAGTCATTGGTTGCGACCAGGGGCAGGGAGAGTTCCCGGGCAAGGCTTATAAGAGCATCGTTGGCGATAGTTTGTTCCGGAATGCCGTTGGACTGGATTTCCAGGTAGTAGTTGTCGGGTCCGAAGATTTCCGCGAATTCCAGGGCCGTTCTGCGCGCCTCATCCTGCTTGTTGCGAAGCAGCAGGCTCGCGATCTCCCCGTTGAGACACCCCGAAAGCCCGATCAGCCCTTCGCTGTGCTGCCTCAGGATTTCCTTGTCGATCCGGGGTTTATAATAAAATCCTTCCATAAACCCGACGGATACGAGTTTCATCAGGTTGCGGTAGCCTGTCAGGTTCGTGGCAAGAAGCACGAGGTGGTGGTTTCTGTCGTCTTCTCCATTCCCGTCCCCTTCCGTCCTGACACCGCCTCGCTCATGCCGGCTCCTCGGTGCGACATATGTCTCGCACCCGATAATAGGCTTGAGCTTCTCCTTCTTGGCCATCACATAGAATTCGAGAGCGCCGAACATGTTTCCATGGTCGGTTATGGCAACCGCGGGCATATCGAAATTGTGGGCAGTCTCAAAAAGGTCCTTGAGCCTGATCGCGCCGTCCAGAAGGCTGTATTGTGTGTGCACGTGCAGATGAACAAACTGACTCATTCGGGAAATTACTCCATTGAGAGGGATGGAAAGGGAAATAGTAGCATATTCTCTCCCCTCGTTGCGCCAAAAATCGGCCTCGTCCGGATCGGCTCGAAATATCTCAAGTTTTACGGGAACATGCCGATACGAAGTATGGAAATCTACTGAAATTGATACGAGAGGCCAAGGCTATGCAGTCAAAAAATATAGTCGGCAGACTGATAGATTTGCAGGACCAGGCAAACGTACATACCTCCGAATACCAGCGGCTTCAACACATGCCCGGGCACAAAACCCAGGCCACCGCGCACCTGCGAAAAGCCCTGAAGCTGCGGGCGCAAATCCAGAAACTGATCCATCAAATCGCATCCTCAAGGCCGGCCGAAACGCCGGATACGTTTGAATCCCCCAAATCCTGATATCCGCACCCGAAAAGCCCCATGTCTACAATTGCACACGGCGGGGATAGTCTTTCCCGGGCTACGGTCGATTACCCTTTACCTTGCGCGTGATTCTGGATACCCTGCTGTCCGTACACGACCACGGAAAGAACATGCTCAATTGACCACAGCAAAAGGAAGTATACCATGTGCGGCATTGTCGGTTACATTGGGGACTGCGACGGCAAGGACATCCTTATCAACGGCTTGAAGCGGCTCGAATACCGCGGCTACGACAGTGCGGGAATTGCCATGCTCGGCCCCGATTCCAAGCTCCAGATCGTACGCTGCCAGGGCAAGCTCAACGGGCTCGAGTGTAAACTCGAGCAATGTCCCGTAAGCGGCCGCATCGGCGTTGCACATACCCGTTGGGCAACACACGGCAGGCCCTCGGAAGAGAATGCGCATCCGCACCGTTCCGGCCCCTTCGCCCTGGTCCATAACGGCATCATCGAAAACTACGCCCAGATCAAAGAAGAACTTTTGAGCCGGGGGCTCAAGTTCTCCTCTCAAACCGATACGGAAGTCATCGTAAAACTGCTCGACTACGAATACCACGAAACGGGCAGCTATCCTGCAGCCGTGCGGAACACCCTGAAAAAGCTCAAAGGCAGCTATGCGGTCGTGATCGTCAACGAAGAAGCCCCCGACACGCTCATTGCCGCCAGGAAAGAAAGCCCTCTCATCCTGGGCTTGACCGACAACGCTTATTTCGTGGCATCCGACGTTCCGGCAATCCTTCCGTACACGCGGCAGGTAGTCTACCTCAATGACGAGGAACTCGTTTTCCTGACCCGGTCCGGCTACCGCATCGAGTCGCTGCCCACCGGCGAACAGCTCCAGCCCAAGCCCCAGACGGTCACGTGGAATCCGCTCATGGCCGAAAAGGCCGGCTATAAGCATTTCATGCTGAAGGAAATCTACGAACAGCCGCGTGCCGTGATCGACACCTTCCGCAGCGTCGTCGATCTGGAACACAAGAGAATCCGTTTCCCGGAACTCAACCTGGGCAGGGAAATTCTCGACGGAATAGAAAAAGTCTGCCTGGTGGCGTGCGGAACGTCCTATCACGCAGCCATGGTCGCCAAGTATACCATCGAGAGTTTGTGCAGGATTCCCGTCGAGGTGGACCTCGCCTCCGAGTTTCGCTCCCGCGATCCCATCCTGAACGAAAAGGTCCTGCTGCTTGTCATCAGCCAGTCCGGCGAAACCGCCGATACGCGGGCGGCTCTCAAAGAAGGGCTGGATAAAGGCGCACACTGCAGAGCCATCGTAAACGTCGTTGGAAGCAGCATCGCCAGAATGGCCCAGGGCGTTATTTATACGCACGCAGGCCCCGAGATCGGAGTCGCCTCCACAAAGGCGTTTACCACCCAGCTCATCGCCCTCTACCTCCTGGCCGTCTACTGGGCGACCGAGACGGGGAAGGTTTCGAGCGAACTGGCCCAACAATTCGTCCAGGACCTCATCGAACTTCCCGGCAAAATGGAAAAGGTGCTCGCCGATACAACAAAGATCACAACATGGGCTCGCAAGTACGTACACTACAAGGACTTCCTGTATCTGGCGCGCGGTCCCCTTTATCCGATCGCCCTGGAGGGCGCCCTGAAGCTCAAGGAGATTTCCTACATCCACGCGGAAGGCTATGCCGCGGGCGAGATGAAACACGGCCCCATCGCCCTCATCGATGAAGACATGCCGGTGCTGGTGCTGTTGAAGCAGGGGCCGCTGTTCGAAAAAATGATTTCCAACATCCAGGAAGTTCGAGCCCGGGACGGCCAGGTCCTGTCCCTTATCGAAAATGAAGAATGCGAAACGGTCGGGCCCGGCGAAAACCAGTATCTCATCCCTGCCTGCTCCGACTGGCTCTCACCGGTGCTATTCCCCCTGCCGCTGCAGTTGTTTGCCTACCATGTGGCGGTGCTGCGCGGAACGGATGTCGACCAGCCCAGGAACCTGGCAAAGCGCGTCACGGTGGAATAGAAGCAGAAGCTGTTGCGAAAAAGGTTATGAGTCGAGGGCGGCTTCAGCCCGGATGTCGTTCGAGGCATCGCGGCTGGAAGCCGCTCCCGCTGGAATATGAGCGCGGCCCGGCAGCCGCGCTTTTACTTTCCATATATATAGAGCAGACTCCCGCCCTTGATCTTGTCGATAACCTCCCGCACACATTCCTTGGGTATCGCGGGACACCCCAGGCTCCGGCCAAGCCTTCCGTGGTTTACGGCAATCGTATTTCCGCTCGCATAATGAGCCCCATGAATGATTATCCCTCTGCTCAGCGCGTTGTCGTTCACCCCCTTTTCCAGGCCGTGCAGCTCCAGGCAGATTCCGAGCTTTCCGCTGTAGCCGTTACCGGTTTTGAAGAACCCCTTCGAACTCTGGAACGACTCGGGCAAATTGGAAAAGTGGGTCGCATAGACCCATCCGGAGTTTTTCCCGTGAGCGACCAGGTACTTGCGCACGGCGCCCGATTCCATATCGATGAGGTAAAACCGCTTGGTGGTAGACGGCTTGGTGTAGTCGATGATCGTTATGTATCGTTTGTTTTTGAACGCAAAGCGGTGCTCTCTCAGGAAGCGCAGCGCATTCCAGTAAGCGGGGCTTTCGAAAACGCTCTTGTCTTTGACCACCGACTGCCCCGGTGGTTGGGGAAGAGGCCTCAGTATGGTTTTCGAATCCCTGTGCAGCCATTCCGACGAAAAAGGACACAAGACGATAAATAGAAGTAAGGAGGCTGTTAAAAGCGGGTGTATCTGTTTCTCCATGGTTCCCGGCTCTGTTCGCTGACGCTGTGTACAAACTGATTGGTTCTAATCTATACTCCAAAACAGGGGGTTTTTCCATGCTGCAGCCCGTAAAAAGCGGATATGCTCCTCCCGCCCCGGCTTCATGAAGCCCTTGCCCATGGGACCATCCATAGTTCGTAAACCGCATCGCACGGATGTCCCCGGGTGGGCGCATTGCTTTACTTATTGACATATCACGAGAAAATTGGTACTCAATGGGCTCTGGTAGCGGGCTTGTACGGCTCGGCCGGCCACGGAAACAACAGTGAGGGTGCCGGAAGGCGCCCTTTCGTATTTTTCCTCTCGTACTCTGGGTAAGGCAGCGATATGGGACAGGAAAGCGGACGTGTTGTATGGGATGCCGAAGAGATTCGGACCGCGATTGACCGGCTTGCAAACGAGATCATTGCAGCGACGCAGGACCCTCAAAAACTGGCCCTCGTCGGGATTCACACCGGCGGTGTGTTCCTGGCCCGAAGACTTGAATCCGTTATATCCTCTAAACTCAATGCACCCGTTCCGGTCGGAATGCTTGATATCACCCTGTATCGTGATGACTGGACACGCCTCGCCACTCAGCCCATCCTGAGGGGAACGAACCTCCCCTTTCGCCTCGACGACCGCGAAGTCGTTCTCGTGGATGACGTTCTCTATACCGGAAGGACGATCCGGGCCGCACTGGACGCCCTCATCGACTACGGCCGCCCGAAGCGCGTTCAGGTAGCGGTCCTCGTCGACAGGGATCATCGCGAACTTCCCATCTGCGGCCAGTTTATCGGAATCCGGCTCGACACCCTCGCCGAGGAACAGGTGAACGTTCTGCTCAGCGAAAAGGACGGGGCGGACCGGGTCATGATCGAAACCCCGGGGAAGTAGTCGAAGAGCATTCTCCCGCGGGAGCACTTTTCGTTTGAAAAGTCTCGCCGGAAATGGTAAACGTCTTCTGTTCGAGCGGGAGTAGCTCAGTTGGCTAGAGCATCAGCCTTCCAAGCTGAGGGTCGCGGGTTCGAAGCCCGTCTCCCGCTCCAACCAACCTTCCTGCCTACCGATTCAGTAACCCCTGTTCCCATTTGCTCCAGACCATTCTCTCTTTGGCTGCTTTGATTATTGTATCCCCGTCCTGAACTCTGCCCTAGCGTCATTTCCTTGCCACGATCGCCAAAACGTGGCATCTTGCCAGCCTGCATGAACGTTATTCACCCAAAACAATACTGTTTGACGGGCCGGACAGAAAGCCGTCCTCCAGCGTTGGGACCCGACATTGTCGCACGCGCCCGGATGTGAAAGTGACAGGATCGTTCAATGAAATTTGAAATGAGACTCTTTACATTGTTGTGCCTCGCCCTGTGCTTTGCCGTGTTTTGCGGATGTATGGACGGAAAACTGGCCTTTCCCAATCTGGATTTCAGCGCCAACTGGGTTTCCAAGGACGGCAGCAAGACCCAGAGCCAGTTGGAAGAAGACATGCAGGCATGCTCGCATGATGCACGGGGCATGAGCACCCCGGCTTTTCCCGGAGAAATGGGCCGCAGCGGCGCAGATATGAAGGTTTTCGACACCTGCATGCAGGCAAAGGGCTGGGTAAAACAAAAGTAGTTCACGTTTGTGCAATCGTGTGCGCGGGCGCTCCGCCGACTTAGTGCCACGAGCAGGTCGTAATCAGGCAGCCCCCCCGAATGCGGGATGGGAGCCCAATGATCCCCGGCCAGATCGAACTTATTCCGGAACGTCTCAGAATAACCGAGTCGCTGGGTCGACAGCCGGAGATTTGGAGCGTTTTCTTCCTTCTCTCCGCGCTCCTGATCGTATCCGGCGAAGAATATCTCCCGCCGTGGATTCCCGGAGCTTTGACCGCATGCGGGCTGGCCCTTGCCGGTTACAGCGTCTGGCGGCGCAGAAACCGCACAGTACTCGTCAATGCGGGAGAATCGGTCGCCGTCTATCGGAAAGGACAGCTCGACCTGACATTGACCCGCAATGATATCGTACTCAAAAAACCCCCACTGATCGTGGCATTGCATTTCGGGATCGGCCTTGGACTGAGCGGGGTCATCTTCACGGCCGTAGCGATCGCGTGCATGGCGGATCACGGAGGCGTATCCGCCGATTCGCTCCTGATCCTCACAGCCGGACTTGCCCTCCTGGCCTCGTTCGGCTCCGCAGCCTTCGTGTGGTTTTGTTTCGCCCATCTGGCAATACCGCTCAGGAACAGCCGGCTTATGGCGGAGGAGACGCTCCTCATCACACGGAGCCAACTGCAGGACCTGTTGGCCTGATTTCAAGAAAATCCGTCCCTTGCTGCACCTGAAAACCTTTCCCGGGAATGGATATCCTTAAATACAAGCACAGAAAGGCTTCAGACCTTTTGTATCCTTTCACCGAGCATTCCCCTCCTGGCAACACAAGCGGCCTGCAAGTTCGACCAGTTCGCCGCCTCCGGACAGACCGTCGATAAACCGCCGCGGGATGCCGGACAGCCCCACCTGGGCGCCGACGAGTGCTCCGGTCAGCATGGCTCTGGACATATCCTGCCCGCCACCGTTCACGGCGTACAGGACAGCCTTTTCGAAATCGTCCTGAAACCGTGCCGCCAGGTAATAAGCGGCCGGCAGCATGCAGACGATGGAACACGGCATTCCGTAAACCAGGGAAACCTTCCAGGCAGGCTCGATCACCACACCGGGGTCCGTAGCCGCCATCCAGACGTGCGAAGGAAACAGCAGCCCGTCCGGATAAGGCAGCGCGGCGGAAGCAGCAGTGGGCTCACGAGCGTAGGCTCCCTTCTTTGCCGCCAGTACAACGTGGGTAAAGGGAAGTTCTCCACTCTCCACCATGCCGTACAGCTTGCCTGAGAGTTCCCCATCGAACGGCTCACCCCGGATCAGGGCGCTCACGATCACGCAGTAGGCCGCACTGAGCGCCGTCACGAACGGATCGATCTGGGTCAGACGAATGTTCCGGGCAATGATGCGCGCTCCCTCGCCCGGAGCCAAAGCGTATCTGGCGGCAAGGACAACCGCCCGCTCGGCCCCTTCCGTTGTATCGGCGTAATCTCCGGTCTTCCCCCACGGCTTCCTCTCCACTACCCTTGCTCGGTACAATTCCCGGATCGACTGGTTGGTGTACCCGCCCGGTCCGGAATATGCGGTGCCGTCCATCCGCTCAAGGAAGTTTTCATCAAGCCGCCTCGTAAAATCCTTTTCATCGTATTCGCCCCGATCCGCAACGGACCGCAGCAGCTCCGCCGTAATCAGGCCAGTCTGGGAGAGATCTCCCGCCTTGAGCCCTTCATGGTAGCGACCGGGCCGAGGATCGGCATAACCCTTGATCCACGGTCCGAAATCCTCCCGCATCCGGTCCAGATCGTAATACCAGTGCGGTCCGAGCCCGAGAGCATCTCCTATCAGCGCGCCCGTCACCGCCCCTGCCGCCCGATCTCGTAACTTGTCCCTGTCTTTCATTGGCCACCTCGCAGTTTTTCCCTGCTGTTAGGCATTGAAGCCCAATCGCGCAAGGCTGCGCCGGTTTCACAAATAGTCCCCTTTTCCCTCCCGGTATGCTATAAAATTACCGCCGGAAAGGGCGGGATGTCTTCGCCCGGCAGGCCTTACTTCTGCCTGCGACGGCAGTTCAAAAAAGTGCAGGTGAGTCAAATCCGTTTCCGTTTCCTGTCTTCTGCAGGAGAAGCCCTACCCTATGTTCTTCGAAAAACAGTGGCAATCTCACTATGTCGAGAAAACAGGAGAGGCGCAGACGATCCTCCGGCAGGTCCTGGCCGATGGGAACCGGCTCTACATCGCTTCGGGCTGCGGCGAACCCCAGCACCTGGTTCGCTCTCTTCTTGAGATCCTGCCCGAATACCGCGACCTGGAAATAGTCCAGAACCTCTCTTTCGGCTCTCTGCCCGAAGACTGGTCCCCCTTTCAGCAAAACGCGCGCATAAAGACTTTTTTCGTCGGACCCAAATCGCGTGAAGCCGTAAACAGCGGCCTCGCCGACTACATCCCCATCTATTTCTCCTCAGTGCCTTCGCTTCTGAAAAACGAACCGTTTTGGGCCCTCGATCTTGCCCTCATCCAGGTCACCCCGCCCGACGAACACGGTTTCTGCTCCATGGGAATTTCGGTCGGAACGGTGAAAAGCGCCGCGGAATCCGCCAGGATAATCATCGCGCAGGTCAATCCCAATATGCCTCGAACGCTTGGAGACAGCTTTATCCACGTCTCCCGGATCCACTATTTCGTCGAACACGACGAACCGCTGCTGGAGGTCCATGTAACCGAACGCAGCGCCGTGGCCGAACGCATAGCCCGATACGTATCGATTCTCGTCGAAGACGGCTCCACCATCCAGATTGGGTTCGGCAGGATCGCCAACTCCGTTTTGCGATACCTCGAGGACAAAAAAGACCTCGGCATTCATACCGAGATCCTTACCGATGCGCACCTTCACCTGATCCGCAAGGGCGCAGTGTCCGGCCTGATGAAAACCGTCCACCAGGGGAAGATCGTCGCGAGTTTCTGCATGGGAACAAAGGAACTCTACGATTTCGTCGGCGACAATCCAGAGGTCGAACTCTACCCGATAGACTACGTAAACGACCGTCACCTGATAAGCCAGCACGACAGGATGGTCGCAATCAACTCTGCCCTGGAAATAGACCTGACAGGGCAAATCTGCGCGGATTCCATCGGACACAGGGTCTACAGCGGCATCGGCGGGTACGTGGACTTCATGCACGGAGCGGCAAGCGCCAGGATGGGAAAGACCATCATCGTGCTCCCTTCGACTAGTCCCGACGGCCGCAGGTCCCGAATTGTCAGTCACCTGACGAACGGTGCCGGAGTGGTGAGTTCCCGGAGCAACATCCGCTACATCGTCACCGAATTCGGCATCGCCTACCTTCACGGGAAGACGATCCGCGAACGCGCCCTGGCTTTGATCAACATTGCCCATCCGCGGTTTCGGGAAAAGCTTCTCGCCGAGGCGAAACTTTTGCACTATGTCTATGAAGACCAGATCCTGCCGCCTATTTACGAACCGCTCTATCCCGGGCAGTGGGAAACTCAGCAGCTCTTTACGGGCGGCATAGAGGTATTTTTCCGGCCGATCAAACCGACCGACGAACGCGGGCTGCAGGAGTTTTTTTACTCCCTCCCCGACCAGGACATATACTATCGTTTCCTCTCCGCCATGAAGGTTTTCCCGCATCGCAACACGCAGGGAATGTGCAACATCGACTACGAGCACGAAATGGCGATTGTCGGCGTGACGGGCGCAATCGGCAGCGAGCAGATCATCGGAATCGGCCGATACATACTCGATCAGAAAACGAATATAGCCGAGGTAGACTTTGCCGTAGCCGCGGGCTGGCAGCGCAAGGGCATCGGCACATTCCTTCTCCACTACCTGAGTGAAATAGCCAAGAGCGTGGGTATAAGCGGTTTTGTCGCATATGTGCTCGCATCCAACAGGCGAATGCTTTCCGTATTCAACAACGTCGGCTACGCCGTGCATTCCGTCCTGGACGAGGGCATCTATGAAATTTCTTTCCGCTTCGATGAACCCGCCCTCAGCTGCATTACAAAAGAGTACACATGAAATCGGGTCCCAGGCGCCTCATAAATCCATCCGAGCTGGCGTTCGACATAGACGGTGTTGTTGCCGATACCATGGATGTGTTCGTGCAACTCGCTCGCGACCGATACGGGTTCCGCGATCTTTCGAAAGAAGACCTTACCAACTATGACCTGGATCGCTGCCTGAATTTCGGAAAGGAAATCCTCGACGACCTCATCTGCCTGACCCTGTCCGAAGAGCATACGCGGAAAATCCCCCCGGTACCCGGAGCACCCGAATTCCTGAGCGAGTTGGCCCGGCATACGCCGCTGCGATTCATAACGGCGCGCATCTGGCCGGAATCGATCACCGAGTGGCTCTACTCCATCCTGCCCGATGTCAATCGCGCGAATATCCATGTCATCGCTTCAGGCGCTCCCGAAGCCAAGCTTGCGATACTCGAACAACTCGGCATCCGCTTCTTTGTCGAAGACAGGGTCGAAACATGCCGCCAGTTGAAAAATGCCGGAATCCAGCCCTTTCTTTTTGAACAGCCCTGGAACCGGAACGAGACCGCCGACGGATTTGTGCGTATAGGGAACTGGGTCCAATTGAAAGAATGGGTATTGCTCCCGGACACGAATTTGAGGTAGAGTTGGCTAACGGAAAGGGGGGGCTTCCTTCCTTATAATTCATCTTCAACTACTATCCCGGAAACCCATGCTGAACTGATGCGGCATACTGCCGCGCTCTTACTCAGGGCCAAGGGGCGGATTTTTTTATGTCCTCATCCGAATCGCCACCCGTGCAGGTCAAAGCCGACAGGAGCGGCTTCATACTCGTTCCCGACCCGGCGGCATCCTTCGATGCCATCGTTGCCTATATGGAGGAGCGACTGGAGCAGTCGCGCGATTTCTTTCATAAAACGGATATGGTCCTCGATCTCAGGTCCAGACCTTTACGTACGGATGAAATTTCGACGCTGTACGACAAGCTGTTCGAAAAATCCCAAGTGAAGCTCATCCAGGTGCAGCTCAGCGACGAACTCTCCTTTGTCGTGGAGGGGGAGACGCGGAGACACCGGTTTGTGTCCAGGGAAAGCGAGCCGGCCCGGGAAGATGCCCCCGTGATAGTGCGGAATACATGCAGATCGGGAGTACGCATCGTTTCGCCGTCCGACTGCGTCGTTCTCGGGGATGTCAATCCGGGAGCGGAGATAATCGCGGCCGGAGACGTCGTGGTTTTCGGCACTTTGCGCGGGTTTGCCCATGCGGGGGCCGGCGGAGAGCGGAACGCCAGGATCTGGGCTTTGAGCATCGAGCCGAACCAGATCCGCATTGCGGACCTGGTGGCCGTCCCGCCGCGAGGCGGCAAGCCGATCCCGAAGCGGTTCGAAATAGCGGAAATTCAAAACGACGCGATTCAGGTGATAACCATCTAGACGAGTGCTGCGTCAACTGAATTAATGAATGCCGGCGGACAGGGGTATAGCACCCTTCCCGCCCGTTGTATTGGTTATTTGCTGGAAATTATGTCGGGTAGCGGGCAAACAGCTGCAGTTTCTTTTCATACGACAGGGTGATTTATGGCTGGCAAAACGATTGTAGTGACATCCGGCAAGGGCGGGGTTGGAAAGACCACCACCGTAGCCAACCTGGGAACGACACTGGCAAAAAAGAAGCATAGCGTCGTAATGATCGATGCCGATATAGGATTGCGCAACCTGGATGTGGTAATGGGGCTTGAAAATCGCATCGTGTACAACGTTGTCGATATAGTCGAGGGCAAGTGCAGAAAAGAGCAGGCGATGATCCGTGATCGGAAATTGCCGAACCTTTTCATCATTCCAGCGGCTCAGACCAGGGAAAAGAGCGCGGTGAATCCCGAGCAGATGAAGAAGCTCTGCGCCGATCTCGCCGCTGAATTCGATTACATCATCATCGACTGTCCGGCGGGGATCGAGCAGGGGTTCAAGAATGCGATCGCCGGGGCTGACACGGCCCTGGTTGTCACGACCCCCGAGGTCTCGGCGATTCGGGATGCCGACCGCGTGATCGGCCTGCTCGAAGCAGCCCTGCTCCGGAATATCCATCTCATCGTCAACCGGCTCAACGCAAAGATGGTCAAAAAAGGCGACATGATGTCCACGGAAGACATCCTGTCCCTCCTTTCGGTTCCTCTGCTGGGTGTGATACCCGAGAGCGAGGAAGTTGTGGTCTCCACAAACCGCGGCGTCCCACTGGTCCATGACAGGGGAAGCAAGGCTGGGGCTGCTTTCAGGCAGATTGCCTCACGCCTTAACGGCGAATCCGTTCCGGTGGACGAGAACGGTTCCGACGGATTCTTCAGCCGCGTGAAACGGCTTATCTGGAACTGAAAGGAGTTGGGCCAATGTTGAGTGTACTGCGGCGCTTTTTCGGAGATAAACCGAGCGGAAAAGTTGCTCGAAAACGGATGCAGTTTGTCCTGATGCACGACAGGATCGACATCACCCCGGACATGATGGAAGCGCTCAAAAACGACATCATGAAGGTCCTGTCCAGGTACATGGAAATCGACGACACGTCCGTTAAGGTCGACCTGGAACAGGGAAAGGACTTCATGGCCCTCATATCCAATGTCCAGGTAAAACGCGTTTACAGGCAGGCATCGAGTTGATCCCTGTAGCGCGGGATTTCCGAAGCCTGTTTTTTCTGCGGGTACAATCGCATAGCTAATTTTCACGTCGGGGCCGGATTGACTGCTCTCGATCCGGCCCGGCGGTCTGCGATCCGGATATCGCTCAGGAAGGCGTGGGATTCAGGCGGAAACGGTTCTCCCGGGAAATGAACTTCCGCGCTCTTATCGCTGTTTCTTTCTAACTGCCGGTCTCTATTCCTCCTCCAGAGCTTCCTTCAATTTCTGCACTCCGGCCTCGAGTTCCGGAAATAATTCTACGGAGATAGTCAGCCCCTTTTTCGATGGATGGAAATCCCCATCATCACCTTTGTAATATATACGCAGGTCCACATATTGTTTTCCCTTGTAAAAGGTGATGGATGACCTGACTTCTTCGAGGGGGTTCTTCGGAAATGCGTGTACGATTTGCGGTTCTTTCGCCATATTGCCGATCCTTGTTTCCGGAATTGATTTATATTGCAGGCCGCCGCGGCTGCCGTGCCGAAAGATTCGGCAGTATACTCCCTATACGAGAGCTAATTCCATCCCAAAGGTATACGTTCATGACGAATTTATGTCTTTAGTCCGGGGTTTCAATGGGAAGAGCAGAAGAAATTCGCCGGAAGCTATGCAATTCACGACAATAGGTTGAGAACGTAATAAGCTATGCCGCTGATACGACCGGGACGGAATCCCGATACTAAGTCCGGCATGGCATGTGCCAAGAAAGCTGTTGCGGGGCTCGGTTTACAACGCGTCACATGATTGCACTTCTGCCGGAGAACTCCCCCATCCCGTCAGGCATTCCCGTTTTTTCCCGGCTGGCTTCCAGCCGATAGCGTCAACTGAACTCGCCGGCACAGAACTCTATATCGCCCGCCCCCCAGCACTTGTCGCAGGGGATATTTTCAAAACAGTCAAAGCCGCTCCCGTTGCATGCGGGACAGAATGTCCGAACGCACCTTTCATTCACGTGTAACTGACCCATCTTCTTCTCCGTGCTTCCCTGGTCGGCTCCCAGGTTTTCCAGGCAAATACAAGGCATCAATAAGACAAGACATACTATTAACGTTAAATCATGCACATCGCCATTACCAGCGGCTGACGGTCAAAAAAAGCCCCTGAGCGCCGAGGTGTTCGACAGCCGGAGAACATTCGCCGCTATACGTCCTGACAGGCATATCTCGCCTACGCTCGAATGGAAAGGAAACCAGGAGATGCGTTGTGGTGGTAAATTAACCCGACCTCTCGATGTGCCCGGAGCGACCCGGCATTTGGCCGAACCGCTCCGAGCTTCGGCCCGGTCTGAATCTACCACGCTCAAGCAATTTGGGCAGGTACTCTTCAGACAAGGATGGGAAAGGGATATAAGACGTTTCCGGCCGCGCTAGGGCTGATTGCGCCCCGAAAAGAAATTATCGAGCCAGGTGAAACCTTCGTTTGCAACATTTTTGAAGCTCTCACATCCCTTCTTGTTGCCGCCGATCCATTCCTTGAAGGCTCCCTTGCCTTCGGGAGGAACCCAGGCCGCCTGGTCTACGAGCGCGCCAAGCATTCTTTCCGTCTGGTCCCAGAACATGATCATGTTGTTCATTATTCCGTCAAACGTTACTCTTTGCTGGTCCAGCAGCAGCTTCGCCATCCTCATCTGCTGTTCCATTTCAACCTCCTCAGAATGAGTTTCCCGTTTCTTCACTGTTCTCTCAACACTTCCATCATCCAGTGAAAAGAGGCAACCACCTCCTTCCTCATCAAATTGTATCGGGATGTTCGGAACAACCTTTCAGGGTAAGGCCGAAAGTCGATCGAAGTCAGGTGGAAAGCGCCCCCCCGGCAAAAACCGGGGCCTGCCGATGGAAAGCAATTATAGGACCACCGGTAACATGATCAATAAGGGAAAGACAGGATTTTACACCAAATCGCACTGTACGCCCGGACCGGTCAGACGACCGCGAAGAGCTTCGGAGGGGCGACGGCCTGTCACGTCCGTCGCCCCTCTTTCAAGCCTGCCGTGGCGATACTTGCCAAAGCGGATGAGAGATTCTAGCTTTTCATATAGCGCTTATTACGAGCGATTAATTATCGTATTCTACCGGACAAGCTGAGATGCCTCAATCGACACGCATTTTTCACATAAGTCTATCAGTATCACAAACCCGTTCAGGAGATACCAATTTGGCGAGGCATGCGGCACATGGAGGGAATCATGCTGTTTCAAAGCAGTGCGAAGGTTACGCAACTGCAGCAAGCTGCATTTGATTTCGATCCGCCGACCGAGATCGGCGCCGACTTCATAGACTTTCTTGTTCCGCTTCACAAGCATTTTACGCCAAGGCAGCAGGAGCTGGCGATCAAGCGTCAGAGCAGACTTGCCGACGCCCATCGCGACCGGTTGCCCGACTTTCTCCCCCCGTCCCCGGCAACCACCACCGAATGGAAAAGAGAACTTCCAGAGTGGTGCAGGGATCAGAGAAACCAGATGACGGGCCCGGCAGACGACGCAGAACTGGTCGTGAAGATGCTCAACTCCGGGGCTCCGGGAGAGCTTCTGGATCTCGAAGACTCGACGCCCATCGGCTACATGGAAGACCTCGCAACCGACAGGATTTATCGCCTCATGATAGCGCAACGGGTCCTGCACAGGGATCAGGTGAAGATCCTGGATGAAGACGGGAAAGTAGTGAGACATAGCCCCGAATTCATAAGCGCCTTATTCGATTCGGAACTCGAAAACCTGCTGGAAAGCGTCACACCGGGGAGTATGAACGAGGAGAAGCTTCGGCAGGCCAGGCGGATCGGTGAGGAGCTGATCAGGAGGAATGAGTTCAACCCCAGCTAAACGGTTTGTCCGGATGGGGAAGTTCCCCGAAAGGGGTGTATCACCAGTAATAGAAGCACGGCTGTGCTTTCTGATAGGAGACAGAAAATGGTAGGCAATAATGATCAAATAACGGAGCCCGACCAGAAGTGGGAACAGGATCGATGGAAGGGTGTTCACCGCCCTTATTCTGAGGACGATGTCAGGAAGCTGCGCGGCACGATGCGCATAGAGTATACGCTGGCAAACCATGGCGCACGCAGGCTGTGGAATCTGCTCAACTCGGAGCCGTTCGTTGCGGCCCTTGGCGCCCTGGCCGGAAGTCAGGCCGTTCAGCAGGTGCAGGCCGGGCTGAAAGCAGTCTACGTCAGTGGATGGCAGGTTGCCGCCGACAACAACAGCATCGGGCAGACATACCCTGATCAGAGCCTTTATCCGGCAGACAGTGTTCCAAACCTTGTAAGAAGAATCAACAACGCCTTTCAGCGCGCAGATCAGATCCAGCATCTGGAAGGCAACAACGGCACGTACTGGTTCGCCCCGATCATCGCCGATGCCGAAGCTGGCTTTGGCGGAGTTCTGAACGCGTTCGAACTGATGAAAGCAATGATAGAATCCGGGGCCGCGGCGGTGCACTTCGAAGATCAGCTCGCCTCGGCTAAAAAATGCGGCCACATGGGCGGCAAAGTGCTCATCCCGACTTCCGAGGCCATTCGTAAGCTTGTGGCGGCAAGACTGGCGGCGGACGCCTACGACGTACCCACCGTCATAATCGCCAGGACGGATGCCAACGGTGCTCACCTGCTCTCGAGCGACGTGGATGAAAGAGATCATCCGTTTCTTACCGGGAACAGGACCGCCGAAGGCTTCTTTACAGTTCGGGGCGGATTCGATGCGGCACTGGCAAGGGCAATCGCGTATGCTCCGTATGCCGATATGCTCTGGTGCGAGACCAGCGAGCCCAACCTGAAGGAGGCACGTGAATTTGCGGAAGGGGTCCACTCGGTCTACCCCGGAAAGTTGCTTGCCTACAACTGTTCCCCGTCTTTCAACTGGAGGAAAAAGCTCGACACCGCCACCATCTCCAATTTCCAGCAAGAACTCGCCTCTTACGGATATAAGTTCCACTTCGTGACCCTGGCCGGATTCCACTCGATAAATCATGGGATGTACGAACTGGCATCCGCTTTCGCCAGGGAGGGCATGAGAGCCTACTCCCGCCTGCAGCAGGAAGAGTTCGATCTCGAAAAACAGGGCTACAAGGCAGTAAAGCACCAGGCGTTCGTGGGTACGGGCTATTTCGACAGGGTGGCCCAGACGATAAACGGAGAAGAACTCTCGACCGCCGCCCTCAAAGGCTCCACTGAAGAACAGCAGTTCGAAACGGCTGTGTGAGAATCAATCGGAAAAACCCCGCACACTCGAAACCCGGACATTGTGTCCGGGTTTTCTTTGGCCTCCCGGCGCACACCCCGGTACAGCGTTCCACCGCCCCCGTTTCTTGCCGTAAGTAAGCGGTATCCCTATATTTATTCAAGATGGAGAGCATATGTTGCTCACCTGCATTGATCTTTTCTCAGGATATTCTACAGGAGTTAATGATGAACAGTGTATCGGATGTCCATTATCGCGATATGGACGAGCTTCGCAGGAACACGGGATGGTTTCTCGCCCTAGGGATCGTCATGATAATCCTGGGCGCCCTCGCAGTCATCGTCCCGTTTATTGCCACTTTTGCCCTCGAGACCCTCTTCGGCATTCTTTTCATCGTGGGTGGGGCAATACAGATTGTCCACTCATTCAGGTGGAATAAATCGCGAAGATTCGCGCTCGATCTGCTGATCGGCATTCTCTACGGGGTATTCGGAGTTCTGCTGCTTGCCTACCCGGTGGGGGGCGTGGTCACCCTTACCCTGATATTGGCAGCCTTCTTCGTCGTTGAAGGCGTTTTCAAGATCATTCAATCTTTCCGCATGCGTCCCGGAGCGTCGTGGGGATGGATGCTGGTAAGCGGGATCATCTCCCTTTTCCTCGGATTCTTCATCTGGGGGTCCATGCCCTTTTCCGTTTTCTGGGCCCTGGGCGTGGTAGTCGGGGTCGATCTCATCTTCACCGGATTGACCACGATAATGATATCCCAGGCAATGCGCAGCGCAGAACGAACCGGCGCCACGTTCTGTATCGGAGGAGAATGCTACACGGCTTAGTGCTTATTACAAAATCCAGTTATGGTTTCACGAAGAGGTCGAAGCTAAAAGCCTCTCAGACTGTTGAAAAAGCCCCCAATCCGTCACCCCGACGAAAGTCGGGGTCCAGAAGTGCTTGAAAACATTGGATTCCGGCTTTCGCCGGAACGACGATCACGATGATTTTAGAGCTTGTCAGCAATCTGCGAGGCTAAAAGCCTCTCCCACATCAGTACTTCAAAATGAGAATCAAAAAGCCCGCCGGGTTCAACCCGGCGGGCTTTTCACATACAGGATAGCTCTATGATTTGCCGACTAGACGGCCGGCTTCGGGGCGAGCACCCCTTCAACCTGTTCCTGTTCCGCGACGTATTTGTTCCTTACCCGCAGGAGGAACAAAACCACCGGTCTGTAGGCCAGGTGGGCCCATTTTGCAAAGGGCACTTCGAGCACCAGCATCGGAATGGCCACCATCATGTGAATCACATAGATGGCGTAGGTGGCGAACGGCCAATCCAGGATACGGGTGAAGTTGATGATAATACCCGTCAGGGTGGTCAACTGGAGAAGAATCAGGAACATCCAGTCGGTCCCGTGAGAATTCTTGTACATCGGCTTGCTTTTCTTCAGCCGCCCGATCAGCGCATAGGAAGTCCCATACATGATGGCGAACGTGGCATAGTAGCCGATCAGCCGAATCGGGTGGAAGATGGAATATTCCACATGATCGCGCTGAAACTTGAGCGAGTCGATACCCAGACCGTTGATGAATACGACTACCATCAGGAAGACCGATGCATAACCCGTCATGATTGCCAGGTGAACCAGCCACTGCTGCCTGTCGCGGCATTTCCCGAACTCTTTCTGGGTAAGGAGATGCGTCACGAGATACTTGGCCTCGCTGATGTACATCTGCAGCGGTATCTTGGATAGGTACTCTCCCATTACCATCTTGGCGCAGCGGAATACGTTGCTCAACAGGAAGAACGACAGGATCGCGGCCATCACGAGGTCGGCCTTTTCGATCGAATGCGAAGGCCAGACCGAATTCAGGTCGGCATGCTCCCAGTTGATCGGGCTCGCATGGAAGATGAGAAGTCCAAGTCCGATCAGGAAAGCGACTATGGAAACCGCCATGATTTCAAACGATTCGGAAGTGTAGAACTTCCGCGCAAAACCGGTCCAGTCATAGACCGAGGTAAGATAGCGACGTACGGCCATCATCGTTTCGCCGGGTTCGGCTCCCCGGGGGCATCTGCTCGAACAGTCTCCGCAGTAGTAGCAAAGCCACGGCTCCGGCGACTTCATGATTTTTTCCTTCTGCCCCAGCTGAATGTATCTGACCATCTTTCTCGGGAACGGATTCTCGGGAGTGGCGAGATCGCAGATCGCGGTGCACGTGCCGCAGTTGTAGCACTTGCTCGCGTCTTTCAGCCCGTAAGCCTCCAACTCTCTGATAAAATCAGGATCAACCCTGTTGCTCATCTCATTTCCTCCTCAGGCTGGGCACCAGCCTTGCTCCTTGACGGAAGCGGCGAGGTAAACAGGAAAACCGTCCCGGGCGGTTGCTCCGGAACGGCTTTCCATTTTTGGTTAACAAATCCCTTGTTGGCTTAATATCCCTTGTAGGGGTTCGCACCGATTTCGACGAGTTTTTCGGAGAATTCGTCAAGAAGAGCGGGGATTTTGTCGTAGTCGGTGATCGCCACGGTCTCGAACCGGACGCGATCCGACTCCAGAACGAGTCGGTCGAGGGTCTCCTTCACCTTGCTCAGGCGGATGCTGGCCAGTTCGCTGCCTTTTACGAAGTGGCACTGGTAATTGTCGCCATGGCGGCAGCCCAGCAGCATGATACCGTCGATACCCTTGGACAGCGAGTCGGCGATCCAGACCAGGTTAAGGGAGCCCAGGCAGCGGACGGGAATTACACGAACCCAGGCGTTGTAGGACATTTTCCGAAGCCCGATCATATCCAGTGCGGGATACGCATCGTTTTCGCAGCAGAGAACGAGGATACGCGGTTTCTCTTCGTATTCGTCGGGAACATTGATGGACTTGATGATGTCACCGATCATCGATACCGAGTAGTTCTTGAAGGAGATGATACGTTCGGGGCAGGCGCCCATGCACACCGAACAGCGGCGGCACCGGGTCGGCTGGGGCAGCGGATTTCCCTTCTCGTCCTCGTTGATCGCGCCGAACGGGCACTCTTCCGTACAACGCTTGCACTGCGTACAGCGCTGCATGAAGAACTCGGGATAGCTGGTGTCTCCGGCGCGCGGATGAACCGCCATACCCTTGCTGGTGACCTCTACGCACTGGATCGCCTTCATCGCTGCGCCGGTTGCGTCCTCGATGGCATTCGAGATGCCCATCGGGCGGCGTACAGGGCCGGCCGGATAGATACCGGTGCGGCGGCTCTCATACGGGAAGCAGATGAAGTGAGAATCGGGGAAGCCGTACTGAAGACCCGGAAGCTCCGGACCCTGCCGATATTCGAGGTTCAAAACGTCGGATACCAGGATCGCATCGGCGGGTACCGCCGCTTCTTCCTTCTTCTCTTCGTCTTCCTGTTTCTTGGCCTTGAAGTCCTCGCCGAAAGCGGTTACCGGAACCATACCGGTTGCGAGCACGACCAGGTCGACGTTGTCGAGCAGGATGCTGTCGCCGAGAAGTTCGTCATGGCCTTCAACGGCGAGCTTGCCACCGTCTGCCTTCACTTCGGGAGCCTGGCATCTTACGAAGATTACGCCTTCCTGCTGCGCTTTGCGGAAGAAGTCCTCGCCCTGGCCAGGAGTACGCATTTCACGATAGAAGACGAACACGTTGGCCTTGGGGTCCTGCTGCTTGACCTGGATCGCCTGCTTCAGGGCCGTGAAGCAGCAAACCGACGAACAGTAAGCCAGGTGTTCGGGATCGCGCTGGCCGGCGCACTGCAGGAATGCAACCGTCTTTACTTCCCCGCCGTCTGCGGGCCGGGTGATTTTACCCGCCTTGGCCAGTTCTTCGAACTGCACGTTGGTCACTACGTTGGCGGACTGACCGAAACCGAATCTCTTGTCCAGCTTTTCCGGATCGTAGGGCTTCCAGCCGGCAGCCAGCACGACGGCACCGATGCGATGATCGCCGGTGGAACCGTTCTGCTGGATCGAAGCATTGAAAACGCAGGGGCCGCCGGAAAGCTTCTGAA
>JAEZXS010000246.1 GCA_023442755.1 Pseudomonadota bacterium
GGCTATGTGCTGATGACCCTGCTCTCGGTGAAACAGGGTGGAGCGCCGGCCGTGATGTTCTACCTCGCCGCCTACGCCGTCATGGACCTCGGGGCTTTCGGAACGGTAGCGCTGCTTTCGGCCGCCGATTCGGACCTGGACGCCATGGAGAACTACAGGGGGCTCGGGTATTCGCGCCCCTGGACTTCGGCCCTGCTGGCACTCTGTCTCTTCTCGCTTGCCGGTCTGCCTCCCACCGCGGGGTTCATCGGCAAGGTGATGCTTTTCAAATCCGTTGTCCAGGCGGGATTTGCCGTACTGGCGGTAATCGGCATCGTTACCGCAATCATATCGGTCTTCTACTATCTTTCGGTGATCGTGACTCTTTTCATGCGTCCCGAAGGAGGCCCGGCTGCGGCCGCACAGCCCGGTGCGTGGGGCGCGGCGGTGAGTGCCTGCCTTATCGCCCTGGTTGTCCTGCTTGGAATAATTCCTTCATCTTTACTGTCCCTGATTGCGGGAATCCTGTATTCTTTCGCCATTTGATTGCATGCGTGCCTGCCGGCGCTTTGAATTTCCATAGCCGGGCTGCCCGGCTTTGCCGGGAGAGGAGAGGGGATGTATCCGAAAGAATGTGCGATCGGCGTTGACCTGGGGGGGACGAAAGTCGCCCTGGGCGCTGTAGACGGAGAAGGACGCGTACTCGAGTTGGTGCGCTATGAGACCGATACGCAGGGCGGGCCGGCTTCGGTTGTGGAACAGATAGCCAAGGGAGTGGCACGGCTCCGGCAAGAGTGCGAATGCCGCATCACCGGCATGGGAATAGGTGTCGCCGGCCAGATAGATCCCGTTTCCGGCGCCGTTCGATTCGCACCCAACCTGGATTGGCGCGATGTGCCTCTTCAATCCGACCTGGAGGGAATAACCGGGCTGCGTGCGGCGGTCATAAACGATGTCCGCGCTGCGTTGTGGGGAGAATGGCTGTACGGGGCGGGACGGGATTCGAAAGACCTGGTGTGCGTCTTCGTCGGGACCGGGATTGGCGGCGGCATAGTATCCGGCGGGCGGGTGCTGGGAGGGTGCACCGATACGGCCGGGGAAATCGGGCACATGACGGTCGATTTGAACGGGCCGGTCTGCAATTGCGGCAACCGGGGATGCATGGAGGCCCTGGCGGGCGGCTGGGCCATTGCGCGCAAAGCGATCGAACTGGTAAAAAAACACCCGTCTTTCGGCGGCGCGATCCTGAGAATGGCGGGAGGCAATGCCGAAGACATTACCGCGCGTGCGGTGGTGCAGGCCTATTATGGCGGGGATGCGCTGGCGAAGGAGATTATGGACGAAGCGGCCGAGGCGCTTACGGCTGGAATCGCCGCCCTGGTCAACTGCGTGAACCCGTGCCACATAATCCTGGGCGGGGGGATCGTCGAAGGGATGCCGGAACTGATTTCCCGCATCAACCAGGGGATCCGGAGCCGCGCACTTGCAGCGGCAACCCGGGGGCTTGTCGTGTCCCCCGCAAAACTGGGAAGCGATGCCGGGATCATCGGGGCAGCGGCGCTTGCCATCAGCCGGTTTCAGGAACCCCATCCCGTTGACTGAGCATTTCTCGAATTGAAATAATGTCCGCACCCATCTATCATTGCGGCGACGAGCGGGGGTGAAATTTCTCAACAATAACTCGGAGGAGGAGAACTGGAATGAATCTGGCCGGTATCGATGCCGGCCTGGGTGGATATGAACCGGCCATCCGGGAGCGGTTGCAGGAACTGGAAGATGCCAGGTTTGCAGAGCGCCTGTGGAGGAAGGACCCGACCTTGTGGAAAATGGAGTCCGACCAGCAGGCGATTTTTTCCAACGCAATGGGCTGGCTCGAATCACCTTCTAAGATCCAGACGGAAATCCGAAAAATCTCCGAACTTGCCGACGAACTCCAGAGAAACGGTTTTCGACATGTCCTGCACATGGGCATGGGAGGAAGCAGCCTGGCTCCTCTCGTCTTTCGCCAGACTTTCGGGCGTAATGCGCAGGGCCTGCCGGTAACCGTCCTCGATACGACCGATCCCGCGACCGTCCTGGCGCTGGAACGCAGGCTGTCCGTCCCTTACACATTCTTCATCGAGGCGAGCAAGTCGGGGACCACCGCGGAAAGCCGCTCGTTCGGCGAATATTTCTACGAAAAGGTGAAGGGCGCGAAGGCCAGGAGCGCGGGAGAGAATTTCGCGGTCATCACCGATCCCGGATCGATGCTGGAGGCGCTGGCAACGGAGCGCGGCTACAAAAGAACATTCCTCAATTATCCGGATATCGGCGGGCGCTATTCCGCCCTGTCTTATTTCGGGCTGGTGCCGGCGGCCCTCATGGGAATGGATGTCCCCGAGCTGTTGAGGCGGGCGCTGCGGATGGTGCAGGACTGCCGGCCGGAGGTCATACCGTCACAGAATCCGGGCATCGCCTTGGGGACGGTTATGGGCGAGCTTGCCGCAAGCGGGAGAAACAAACTCACCTTCCTCATCCCCGGTGCTTTCTCCTCCTTCGGAATGTGGCTCGAACAACTTATTGCCGAAAGCACGGGAAAGGAGGGGGCAGGTATTGTCCCCGTTGCCGGCGAGCCCGTCGGCGGGCCGGAAACTTACGGCGGCGACCGCCTGTTTGTGGAATTCAGGGTCCAGAACGATCCCGACACGGCTCTCGAAGCCAAAGCGGATGCACTCCGCCGCGCCGGGCTGCCGATCCTTACCATCCAGATGCGCGATCTGCTCGACCTGGGCGCCCAGTTCTTCCTATGGGAGATCGCCACCGCAACCGCGGGAGCGATCCTGAAAATCAATCCGTTCGATCAGCCCAATGTTGAGAGCACGAAACAGTTCACACGCGCCATCCTGGAGGATGTACGCAAGGAGGGACGGGTTCCGGAGGCGACGATGGATATGGCTCTTGGCCCTCTCCGGCTCTACACGGCGGGCGGAGCGACCACCGTTCCGCAGGCGCTGTCCTTCTTTTTCGGCCAGGCGCGCGATGCGGACTACTTCGCGCAGCTTGCCTACCTGACCGAAAACGAAAGCACTACGCGCGGCATGCGCGATATCTGCCTGCTTGTCAGGGACCGGCTGCACATGGCGGGCACGGTAGGCTACGGTCCGCGCTACCTGCATTCCACCGGCCAGTTGCACAAGGGAGGGCCGAATACCGGGCTTTACCTCCTGCTGACCACGGACCCGGCGGAGGAAGCCGGGATTCCCGGCCAGCCGTATACGTTCGGCATGCTCATGAGAGCCCAGGCTCTGGGCGATTTCGAGGCGCTGCGCAAAAGCAGGCGCCGGGTGCTCCGGGTCCATATCGCCGGCGAGGTTTTGCAGGGACTGGCTGTGCTCAGGGAAACCATCGATGCGGTACTGTCCGGAAAATAAATTTTTGTCTTACCCACGTTCTACTGAAGAGAGACCAATGAAGATTCTTTCCGCATCCATACTGTCGGCCGACTTCGGAAAGCTGGCGGAGGAAGTCAAAGCCGTCGAGGCGGCGGGTACCGACTGGATACACGTCGATATCATGGACGGCCATTTTGTCCCCAACATCACAATAGGCCCCGACGTGGTGAAAGCGATCCGCCGGGCGACCAGCCTGCCGCTCGACGTTCACCTCATGATCGAGCAGCCCGGAAGGTATTTCCAGAATTTTGTCGATGCGGGAGCCGACTGGCTCGGCGTTCACCTGGAAGCCTGCCCCCACCTGCACCGGGCGGTGCAGAACATCAAGGAACTCGGCGCAAAGGCGGTTGTGGCCCTCAACCCGGCGACTCCGGTTTCCCTGCTGGAGTCCATCCTGCCCGATCTCGACATGGTGCTCCTCATGACGGTCAACCCGGGATTCGGCGGCCAGGCTTTCATTCGGACCATGCTGCACAAGATCCGCCAGTGCCGGAAAATGATCGACGAGATGGGGCTGGGCACCCTGATCGAGGTGGACGGGGGGGTGCACAAGGATACCGTCCTGGAAATAGCCCGGGCGGGAGTCGATGTATTCGTGGCCGGTTCCGCGGTGTTCAAGGGAGACGATTACGCCGCGAATATCCGGGTGCTCAAGGACGGCTGGAAAGACGCCTGATTGTTGCGTCTTGTGAAGATCAGATCCTGATTTCGAGTTCTTCCAGCATACGGTCGGCAAAATCGAGTATGAAATCCCGCTGCTTCCGGTTGGCGTAGCCGACGCAACTGCAGCGCATTACCTGGCGGCTTCGGATAAGCAGTTCGAATTCGACCTGCTTATAGGTAACGGTCACAGCAAAATAAAAAGGCCGGCACTGTGCGTGTTCTTTCTGCACGTCGGAATACATTCCTTCGGGGAGCAGCACCCAGAAAATATCCTCGAATTCCGTGGCCTCGGCTTTTTCCTTGAGGTAGTCCAAGAGCCGGAAGTAATCAGATTCCCGCAGCTGGTCTACGACGTATTGTTTCATGCGATTATCCTTCCGATTTATATGAAGAGTCTGCTTTCCCGCCTTGTGCAGGACCGGGATCAGGACTGCCTGCCCCGTTGCTGGAGATGGCTCAGCGCCGCCATGATGACAAAGGAAAGCACCAGCAGGATGATGCTCAGCCCGGCGGCCAGCTCGAATTTTCCTTTCGATACCTCGAGGACCGTGGCTGTGGTGAGCACCCTGGTGTATCCGCGAATATTTCCGCCGACCATCATCGACGCGCCCACTTCGCTGATGACCCCGCCGAAGCCGGCGATTATGGCCGCAAGAATTCCAAGCCTGGATTCCCACAGGAGCAGCGCCAGGTACTGCAACCGCGTCGCACCCAGGGAGAGGATCTGAAGCCGCAGCTTGGGATTGATCGACTGGACGGCGGCCAGTGTAAAACCGGCCACGATGGGAGATGCGATCACCGCCTGGGCGATGATCATCGCGCTCGGGGTATAGAGCAGCCCCAGTGCGCCGAATGGGCCGTAGCGCATAAGCATGAGCCAGGTAACGAATCCGACCACGACGGGGGGAAGGCCCATTCCGAAATTGACGATGCTTACCAGGAAACCCCGGCCGAAAAACCGGGTGAGGGCGAGTGCGGTCCCTATGGGGATGCCGATCAGGATGCTGACGAAGGTGGCTATCCCCGAAACCTCCAGCGTCCTGAATGTAATGTTCAGAATGTCCGGGTCCAGTGATATCAGCATGCGAAAGGCTTCAATGAAGCCGGTTATGATGACTTCCATCGGCACCTTGCCTTTTGGGGATCGCAACGCAGGCGCATCCGTCCGCACCGTATTCTTATGGAGTCGTATCGGAGTTAAAACTTAATTAAAGATGTTTATGGCCGATTAATCAACTTTTTTCCGAGCGGCACGGGAAAGGTCAGCTCCCGTATTCTGTGGGAGCGGATTGCAGGCGCGATTGGAGAGAGGCTTCGGGCATCGGCGCATCTCCGTCCGAATGACCGGGATATGAGAACGACAATACATTTGACATAATTCATGATAGCTCATATAGGTTTGGGTTATTGGTCGATTTGCGAGCTATTTGTGAAAGGAGAAATAGAGCGGACCATCAATTGTTCCCCGAGAATGATTCAAATGTTTGGCCCTAGGATTTGTTATATCCGGGATAAAATTTGATCCGCTCATATTGACATGACTTTCTCTCATGGTGAGTTTAGTAGCGACAAAAAAACGGGGCCTCCGGAGCGGCCCGAAACGGCGATCAGCCCTGAAGCGCGTGCAGTCCTGGCTCACGTCTACATAAACATGCCCTGGAACTACCTCGATCGTTTCAGGGGACTGGTTCTGGATAACGGCATAAATATCGAGATAGGGTTTGCGGCGGAGATCCTGGACAAGACTCCGGTCGCTGAAATAGCCGGGGTTGTCGAGACGTTCCGGTCGAAGGGCTGTCGCATTACCGTA